>CAVAZS010000045.1:0-16797 GCA_963593385.1 Lachnospiraceae bacterium
TATTAATACTGGTATTGCGACAAATGATTTCACAAAAGAAATAGAAAAAACAGTATTAGAACAAAAGCAGAATAGTCTAGAAAGGATGAGATATATGACATTCCAACAAGAATTACAAAATAGTCAAAAAGAATGGTATACACATGGCAAAAAAGATGGGGTTGAAGAGGGCACTAAACAAACAAAAAGAGATGCTGTAATCAAATTCTATTCTAATGGATTATCTATTTCTGCTATAGCTGATGGTCTTAGCTTAACAGTCGAACAAGTTGAAGAAATTATCTCTTCTAATTCAGATGATTATCAGGAGAACACAAAAAGTTAAAATTTAACAATTAATACACTGTAGAAGATACAGATTTAAGAGCATTTATCGAGTTTATTAATACTGATACAGCAACTACTGCTTTTACAAAAGAAAGATTCTTTTCTGTTTAATCTAGCTAAGTTGTGATACGATTTATTTTGCTTTAGAGGAAATAAAAATGATTAAGAAAAATTATCACACACATACAAAAAGATGTGGACATGCAGTAGGACAAGATGAAGAATATGTTATTAACGCTATTTTAGCTGGAATGACAGATTTAGGTTTCAGTGATCATTGTCCATATATCATAAGAAATCCACATACTCGTATGTCTATGGAACAAAAGTCTGAATACATTCAATCTATATTATATTTAAAAGAAAAATATAAAGAAAAAATCAATATTTCTGTTGGTATGGAAGTAGAATACTTCACTACGGAATGGGATACGTTAAAAGAACATCGTCGTGATACTGATTATTGTATTTTAGGACAACATGATCTTTCTTATTTTGGTAAAAGCAGTTATGATTTTGATCGACCTGAAGAGTTAGCTGCTTATACCGATTGTTTATATGAAGCATGTCGTCATGGTTTATGTGACTATATTGCTCATCCTGATCTTCCTATGTGGAATTATCCTAGAGAAGATGAAGCTGTAAGAACTGCCGCAAAAACAATTGCGAAAATATCAAAAAAATACAATATGCCTCTTGAATTAAATTGTGGTAGTGGTGTCTTCTATGGCAAGAAACAATACGAAGACAAAGAACGTTATGCTTATCCAACAAGAGTTTTTTTCGAAGAATTTGCCAAAGAAAAATGTCCAATGATTATTGGACTAGATGTACACGATCCTAAATTATTCTTAACCAATGAATATCTAAAAAGAGCTTTATCTGTAGTCGAAGGATTAGATATTCAATTCTTAAATGATGATCCAACATTTGATTTAATAGAAGAAGCAAAAAAACGTAAGAAACTATTCTATTAATTCACTAAATTATGAATCCAAACACCTTTATGCAGTAATATTAACCCTATTACTGCTTTTATTATATCCATCATCTTTACTACAAAATAAATATTCGCTACAGGAAGCGTTGTAAATATCGCAAGAATTGAAACTGTCGCATAACTTACAACACATGTATAACCACAATCAAATAAAAATGTAATCACTGTTTTTCCTCCAGCTCTAAGAGTGTAGTAACAAGTATTACATATAGCACTTAATGGTAAAGATAAACTAGTAATACGTAATAATGTACATGCTAAATCTTGAACACTTTCATCTGCTTTATAAATCTTAGGAAGATATGGCGCCACGTTAAAGAGTAGAACAGTAAATACAACGCTCACCATAAAAGAAAAAGTAAGCATTTTTTTATCAATATCTTTCGCTTCTTCTACTTTTCCTGCACCAAGTCTTTGACCCACAAGTATAGATACCGCAATACCAAGTGCCATAGATGACATTGCAAATAAATTTGATACTGTATCATTCATATTAATGGCCGCAATTGCATCTAAACCACGAGTTGAATATCTTTGTGAAATAGCCGCTAATCCAATAGACCAAAAAATTTCATTAAATATTAATGGTGTACCTTTTTTCGCTATCTTTTTGATCAAATCAAAAGATACACTAAATTTGTTGAATAAACCTTTAACATAAGGATAATAATCTTTCTTATGTTTAATTGTTCCAAATATAATGACACTCATTTCCACAAAACGAGAAATCACTGTCGCAATAGCTGCACCTTCTACACCAAGCTCAGGGAATCCAAAATTACCAAATATTAAGCAATAATTTAAGCAAAAATTCACTAGTACCCCACAAACACTACCGACCATGACGAGTACCGTTTTTCCTGTATCACGCATCGAAGAGCCAAGTGCTGTAGAAATCGCAAATGGTACAATACCAAATAACATAATATCGATATAATCTAGAGCATAATGCATTGTTTGATTAATTGAACTTATATCGTTTGCATTTTCATTCATATATAACTTCACTAGATTATTTCCAAATAGTGAAAAAATAATAATTCCTAATACTGCAAAGAAAACTGAAATATAAATTTTAAAACGAAGACAAGCTTGCATACCTTCTATGTCTTTTTTACCGCAATATTGTGCACTAAATATACCAGCCGCATTTACACTTCCAATCATTGCTAGTGTTACAACCATCAATAATTGGTTAGATATAGAAACAGCACTCATTGCTAATGTACCCACTTGTCCAACCATGATGTTATCTAACAAACTAACAAAAGTTGAGATAAATTGTTGTATTACTAATGGTAAAGCAATAGCCATTACCATCTTATAAAAATCCTTATTTCCAAACCATGTATGTAGTATTTTCTTCATGACAAGATTATATACTTTATCACTCAAAGTTGAATAGTTCATGATAGGATATATGTATAACTTTAGGAAGAGAATTATGGGGAAATTCAAAGAAAATATAAAAAAAGGATTTACATTTGCTGAACTATTAATCGTAGTCGCTATAATCGCAGTACTAGTCGCAATATCTATTCCTATTTTTTCTAGTCAATTAGAAAAAAGTAGACGTGCAGTAGATATGGCAAATGCGAGAAATATAATTGGTGCACTTAGTACTAGCATGAATGATGGTAGTATTGAATTTGGTTCTAGTACATATGATGGTAAATTAACTTGTGTTGTAGTTGTTGTAGGACAGGATTCTATGAAAGTATTCGCAAGTGGTTCAACAAAAATAAATGGTGAAACTTGGGATACTACAGGGCAAGGACATGCCCGCTTAAAAGCATTACTTGAAGCAGATGGTATTTCTAACTACACAATCCATGCTAAAGATACAAACAATGATGGTTGGAAATTCTATGCTGTATTCTTATATAGTGATGCAACTATTCGCATTGGTTCTGGCATAGATAATGGTTTCGATGACTATCGTGATGATACATTTGAAAATCACGCAGATTATTGGAAAAAGAGCACCTATTCTAACATTGAAAAAGCAATGGGTCTAGCAAAGTAAAAAGACGATCACTCGTCTTTTTCTTTAACAATTTCTATTTTAAAAACATTTAATGTATCTACATCAGGACAAGCAAATACAGCTGTTCCTTTTTCTTGTCCAGGTATTTCTCCACCATATCGTAAGATATCAATATATGGAAAAGCTACATGCATTGCCATAGGACATAGTTTCCCTCGTTCTGTATCAAAATCATAAGAATCACCTATTTTATGTCCTCGATGACATCCTACAGGACCTTTTCGATCAATTAATGTAATTTTAATTTTAGGCCTACTCATGATCAATGACCTCAAGACAAGTTTCAATAGGAATCCCTTTATATTTATCTTGATTATCTTTATTTCTTTCAATCATTTCTTTTACAACATCCATTGCCTTTTTTGTCGCACCTTGTAAGTCATTTCCATCCATGATTTTACCCATGAAGACAGAAGAGAAAATATCTCCTGTACCCGGGAATCTAACAGGTATTTCTTCATATTCTATTTCAAAATATGTTCCTTCGTTATAATCATAACCAACTACACAATTTTTATCTTTATCCATTATTTTTGCACTAGTAATCACTACGGATTTAGCACCTAATGATCTTAAGCAATCAATCATTTCATGTAATTCATGAATAGTACATCCTTCTTTTTTACATGGTACATTTGCTAAATAAGCAGCTTCTGTGTAATTAGGGACAATATAATCCGCAACAGATACAAGCTCTCTCATTAAACTTACTGTTTCTATAGATACGCCATTATATAATTTTCCATCATCTCCCATAATAGGATCCACAAATATTTTCGTATTATTTTTTGATTTTTCTTTACATAAATCTATTAATAATTGTGTTTGTTCTTTTGAAACAATAAAACCTGTAGAAATCGCATCAAATTCAAAATTTAATTCTTTCCATACAGAAATCGTATTCTTCATGTAATTTGTCGTGTCTAAAATATCAAATTTACCATAATCCAAAGTATTTGATACGATAGCAGTTGGCAAATTAAATGTTTCATATTTCATATGAGATAAAACTGGAATCATCGCAGATAATGCAACTTTACCATATCCTGCCAAATCATTTACTAATAATATTTTTTTCATTTTAAAAGTACTCCTTAATATTTATATGATACATTTTATTGTAGAAAAGGAGAACAATCATGGACGAAAATGTAAGGAAAAGAAATGAATTGCTGATTCAAAGTGTCATTACAGATTTACAAAGAAGAAACATTAAAGGCTATTACGCAGCTAGTAAAGAAGATGCCTTAAAAATCGCTTTAGATTTAATTCCTGAAGAAAGCACTATTTCTATGGGAGGATGTACTAGTGCTCATGAATTAGGTTTAATTCATGCATTAGAAGAAGGAAACTACAATTATTTAGACCGTTCTAAAATGGATCCAAGAAGCGCATTACTTGCGGCATATGATAGTGATATCTTTTTATCAAGCGTAAATGCAATGACGCAAGATGGTATTATCGTAAACATCGATGGAAATTCAAATCGTGTTTCTTGTATTGCTCAAGGACCTAAGAAAGTTATTTTTATTGTAGGAGTCAATAAAATATGTTCTGACTTAGATAGTGCTATGAAACGAGCAAGAAATGTTGCGGCTGTAAGTAACGCTCAAAGATTTAATGTGAATACACCATGCAAGAAAATAGGCAAATGTGCTAATTGTTTATCACCTGATACAATTTGTTGTGAATTCTTAATCACTAGATATTCTAGACACACTGACCGTATGCATATGATTATCGTAAATGATTCATTAGGCTTCTAAATAAAAGTATCAATACTCACACAACTAGTGAATATTGATACTTTTTAAAATGGCAAATCATCAACAGAATCAATGTTTAGAGGTTTATCCTCACCATTTGTTTCATTTTGCTTTTCATATAATTTAAGTTTTTCTTCCAATGATAAGTCTTGATCAATTCCTATTTCTTGCCAAGTTACACCATAAGGAACTCCCCAATTTGTATAACCAGCTATAAACGAAAAATCATAATTATATATTTCTTCTTCCCACACTTCTTCTTTTTTATATTTTTTCTTCATCAGTTATTTTCTTTATCACTTTGCATGGATTACCTACGGCAATACTGTTACTAGGAATGTCTTTTACAACGACACTTCCCCCACCAATCACAACATTATTTCCAATTGTAACTCCTGGCATAACTTGTACGCCACCACCTATCCAAACATTATCTCCTACTGTAATTGGCTTAGCATATTCCAGTCCCGAATTACGAACTTGATAATCAATTGGATGTCCTGCTGTATAAAAGCCACAATTCGGTGCAATAAATACATGACTACCAAATGTTACTTTTGCACAATCTAGGATAACAGTATTATGATTTGCAAAAAAATGATCACCTATCTCAATGTTATATCCATAATCGCACCAAAATGGCGCCACTATTTCATAATTATCTGATACCTTACCTAACAAGTTTTGTAATATTGCATTCTTTTGTTCAACACAACTAGGACGTAATTGATTGAATTCAAAACATAAATCTTTCGCTTGAATTCTTTCTTCAGATAATTCAGCACACGATGCGTCATATAACATTTGGTTAATCATTTTTTCTTTTTCTGTCATAAATTCACCTAAATTGTTTCAGAATGTTTGATATTTTCTCTAATTCCATCACAACATGCATGGAATTCTTCCTTTTCTTGTTCATTTAATGGAAGCTCGATTACTTTTTCCACACCATCTTTACCAATAACACAAGGAACACCAACGAATACATCTTTTTCGCCATATTCCCCATCTAGTTCAGTACTTGCGGGAATAATTGCTTTCTCATCACGTAATACCATTGCGACCATTCTCGCTGTAGTCGCAGAGATACCATATTCTGTGCATCTTTTGCCAGCAAATGTCACCCATCCACCACCAATAGCTTCTTTTTGAACCGCTGCTTGATCAAAGTTATATAACTCATCTCTTTTCGCTAACTGATCTAATGGTTCACTACCAAATGATGCACAAGACCATGGGCAAAATTGTTTATTTCCATGTTCTCCTATCATATATGCATGAATTGATTTATGGTCAATTCCTGTTTTTCTACTTAAAACAGATAATAATCTAGATGTATCTAATCCTGTTCCTGTACCAAATACATGTCCTTTTGGCAATTCTAGAATTTTAGCCATTTCTCTAGTAACCACATCACATGGATTTGCTACATTAATTAAAATTCCACTAAAGCCACTTTCTTTTATATTTTTTGCTAGATTTCTAACAATTGGAATTGTGAAATCTAGTTCTGCTGTACGATTTTCATTTCCTACAAGTAAACCTGTATTTCCAATGGAATAAATAACAATATCGCAATCCTTTAAATCACTAAATTCACCAGGATTAATTTCTGCACGACGAGGCATATAAGCAACAGCATCTCTTAAGTCTTGAACTTCTGATGTTAATTTCTTTTCACTACGATCAATTAGTACAACTTCATCTGCTAAACCTTGAATCAAAATTGAATATGCAACATGTGCTCCAACATGTCCAATACCTATAACACCTATTTTTCTCTTATCCATATTTCTTATCCTCTCTTGAAAATTATAATTTTTATGTTCAAAAAATCAAATTGATTCATTGAAAATATTTCCCGAGAAATACTACTTATATTTTCGTTATTCATTAAAAGTGTTAAACAACATATATTTACTTCTCAAAAAAACTAACCATAATCAGTTAGTTCATTTTTGTATCATTTAGAATTTCAGTATTTTCTTTGCATTTGTATAGAAATCTACTTCTGGTAGTTTATTTAGATTATTTTCTATTTGATTAATTGGCGTAAAAGGATAATCACTACCATATAGCAAATGATTTTCAGTAGTAATTGTTAGTAACAAATCTAATACTTCTTTTGAGGTGATTCCTGATAAATCATAATAAAGCATACTAAAACTTTCTTTTACATCAATATTATGTAGATCAACCACTTTGGATATACCAATAAAACGATTATAGATATTCGGAAGAAATGAGCCACAATGTGGCACAACCCAAGTAATATTTGGATACTTTAGTATTATTCCATTAGCTATCATATTCAATACAGCTCTAGTTGTATCTGCTAAGAATTCATATAATGGTGCAACACTAGCAGAAAATACATCATCTTTTATTGGTTCTGGTTTATGAGGATGAATTACGCATACTGTATGTCTTTCATTCATTACTTCCATTAATGGTTCTAGTTTCTTATCCCCTAAATAGAAGCCTCTGGAATTACTTGCTAGTTTTATACCATCCGCATGTAATGTATCTAGTGCATATATTGTTTCAGATATAGAAGCTTCTACATTTGGTAATGGTAAGCAAGCAAAATAACCTATACGATTTTCCCTTTCTTTAATTGAAGCCATTTGCTCATTTAATAGTCTACACATATCAATTGATTCTTGATCATGATTTGCAAAATATGGTTGAGGTGTAGAAATAGACAAAAATGAATGTTCAATACCACAATCATTCATTAGTTTTTTGTGTTCTTCTAAATCATATTGAGGTAATGGAAATCCATCTTCTAATGTTGCGTTATTTTCTTCTAGAAATTGAATATATTCTTTTGACAAAAAATGTGAATGTACGTCGATTAATTTTTTCATGCAAGGATTTTAAACTAATCTAGGCAAAAAGAAAAGAGCTATTTTTAATCATAGCTCTTAACTCAAGATTAACTATTTAACAATAGTAATTAATTTATCTCCAACATTAGTTGTTTTAGCATCAGTTGCTACAACATCTTTCATGTCAGCTGTATTTGTAATGATAACTGGAGTGATAGCAGATAATTTAGCATTCTTAATTTCATCTAAATCAACTTCAAGTAATAGTTGACCTTTCTTAACTGTATCACCAGCTTTAGCTTTAGGTGTGAAACCTTTACCATTTAAGTTAACTGTATCCATACCAACATGGATTAATACTTCTGCACCATTAGTAGCTTGTAAACCAATTGCATGTCCTGTTGGGAAGAATACTGAAATTGTACCATCGCATGGTGAATAGATTTTTCCTTCACTAGGATTAATTGCAACACCTTTTCCCATTGCACCAGAAGAGAATACTTCATCTTTAACATCAGTTAATGCAACTACTTCACCTTTGCAAGGAGCACAAATTACATCATCATTAGCGTCTGTTACTACTTCTTGAACTGTAGTTTCAGCAGAAGAAGTTGTTTCAGTTTCTTCTGTCTTACCTTTCTTTTCCCAAATACCATACATGATATAGCAAGCAACGAAAGATACTACCATAGCAATAACTACACCAATAACTGCGCAATAGAAGTTACTCATTGTAAAACCTAATTCTAATGCTTGTTCTGTTGGTAAATATACAGGAAGAACTAGTAAACCTGGAGAACCAGCACCAAATCTTTCAACACCTGTTAAGCCTAGGAATAATCCACCTACGCCACCACCAATCATAGCTGCATATAGAGGATAAGTATATTTTAAGTTAATACCATATAATACAGGTTCTGTAATACCTAATACACCAGTAATACCACCAGAAGAAGCAAGTTGCTTTACATCTGGATCTTTACTTCTAACTGCAACAGCTAGACCAGCAGCACCTTGAGCAACGTTAGATACTAACATACCAGGACCTACAACAGCATCATGACCAACTGTAGCTAGGTTGTTTGTTCCAATAGGAATTAAACCATAGTGAGTACCTGTCATAACAAGTAATGGTGAAACAATACCTACAACTGTTGGAACAAGCCATGGAGCTACATCTTTTAACCAACTGAAGAATAATTGAATTAAGTTAGATAACCATGCACCAATTGGACCAAGAGCACAAATTGTAACAACACCACCAATTACTAGTGAGAAGAATGGTACAAAGAAGAACTTAACTGCTTTTGGGCAATACTTTTGAACAAAGTGTTCAACATAAGACATGAACCATACACCTAAAATAATAGGAATTACACTAGATGTATATGTTGCTTTTGTTACAGGAATTAAGTTGAAGATTTTAACTGCTTCTTCACCTTTTAATAATGTAATAAATGTTGGATAAACAAGTAATCCAGCTAAAGCCATAGCTGTTCCTTGGTTACACTTAAATTTCTTAGCACATGATTGAGCTAATAAGATAGGTAAGAAGTAGAATGCAGAATCAGATAATGCATTTAAGATAACGTAAGTTTGTCCTGAAGTATCAATCCACTTAAGAACAGAGCATAAAGCTAATACTGCTTTTAGTAAACCAGCACCGCAGATTGCAGGAATAACTGGTTGGAAAATACTAGCAATACCTTCTAGCACTTTACTTAGTTTTGATCTGTTGTCATCAGCTTCAGCTTTTGCATCTTCTACAGGAGCACTTGTTTCAAAGTTACCTAATGCAACAACTTCTTGATAAACTTGTGGTACATCTGGTCCAATAACGATTTGGAATTGACCACCAGCATCAACAACCTTTAATACACCTTTTGTTTTTCCTAAAACTTCTTTGTTTGCTTTAGAAGAATCAAATAGTGTGAATCTAAGTCTAGTAGCACAATGAACTACAGACTTCACGTTTTCTTTTCCACCTACATTTTCTAAAATAGTGGAAGCTAATTGTTTAAAATCCATACGACCTCCCAATGAATATGAAAATATGGCTAAATAATCTTTTGAAAATGATCAATAAAATACGCCACAATTTTTAAACATGATTATTTTAAACGGCAATTAAATCCTTGTAAATATTGATTATTCTTTTCGCTTTAAATTGCACTACTTTTATTATAAGATAACTGCAGTTAGATGAATCTAACTTATGATTAAAATATCGATTTCAGGGAGAAAATTCTATGAAGAAAATCAAAGTAACAGATAAAGGCTTCTTTGGTTGCTATTGGCCAGTTGAAAATAGTGAATATGCAATCATTGGTATGTTTGGTGATGATACAGAAGACTTGATGGCAAAATCTGCAGTTAAGTGGCTACAAAAGATGTTTCATATTAATGTCTTAACCTTAAGTCCAGGTAAAAAAGATTACGGACATCATAACCTCCCTATTGAACGATTTGGTTCTGCAATAGAATATTTAAAATCTCAAGGTAATAAAAAAATCGGAATATGTGGAGCTTCAACTACTGCAATGTTAAGTTTAATTGCATCATCATATTATCCAGAAATCACTTTAACTATTGCATTAACACCTTGTGATTTTGTTATGGAAGGTTTCTATCAAGGAAATAGAGATGGTCGAAAAGAGTGGCCTGGAGATCATGAATCTACCGTCACTTGGGAAGGCAAACCACTCCCATATCTACCTTATGCTTATCGTCATCCTGAATATTGGGATAAAGTGAAAGAAGAATCAAAAGCTACAGGTGATATGATTGCCTCAAAAAATCTATTTATCGAATCTGAAAAAGCTCATCCTGTTCAAGAAGAAGAGTTCATCAAGGTTGAACGTATACAAGGAAAGCTACTTCTTATTGGTGCAGAAGATGATTCATTATGGGAAACAGGAAAATATATTCGTAGAATACAAAATCGTTTAAATAACAAAGAACATTCATGTACTGTTGAAAGTCATATTTATCAATATGGAACACATTTTGTATTCCCTGAAGGAATGATTCATACCATGATTCCTATATTCGGTGATTTACTTCCTAGAGTATTTACATCAGCGAGAAAACATCCTAAAGAATGTAAAGAAACGCGAATTGATATAGAAAAACAAATTATTCGATCAATTAATACTTGGAAGAATGCTTAACGGTTTTCTCAATAGAGGCAATACATATGACACCAAAAGAAAAATTTGTTCAATTTAATGAAATAGCACCACTACAAACAACTACTGTTCTAAATCATCCATTTTCTTATCGCTAATCCTAATAAAAATGTAACTCTTGTTTTATTAGCAGGAGGAAGAGGTTTAGCTGACGGTTTCTTTTATCTATACGATTACTTTATGCCAGAATATAATTTGCTTTCTTTTAGCTATCCATTAGATTTTAGAGATAATGCTTCTTTAGCGAACGCAATAGCAGAGCCTATAAAACAATTAAACATGACAAACTACACAAAAACAACTATCCCGAATGATGCTCGTACAGAATTTCATAACTCATTATCTTTAACAGGCGCAGAAATAAGCATCAACACTCTTCCTGCCAGAACTAACGTTCCTTTTGTTCATTCGCATAAACAAAACGAAGAAATATATGGATTCTATCTGGCAAAGGTAAAGTAATTATCGACGATGAAGAAATCGCACTAAGTGCTGGTGATTATCTAAGAATTTCACCAAGTGCTAAAAGACAATTCTTTGCATCATCTGATTCATCTATTTCTTATATTTGTATTCAAGTAAAAGAAAACTCACTAGATGGTTTCACTGTTAACGACGCAATTGTATATTAATTATTATGCATGCACTTAAAAACTGTAAGTGCATGCTTTTTAGAATTTCCAGAATCCTGTTCCTGTTTCAGGGCAATATTCTCTTTTTATTACTCCACCAATAACTGGTCTTAGTTCTATTTCTGCCGTATAAAGAACGGTGATAGACTTCATATGACCTGCTACTATACGATGTTCTTCACCTTCTTTAAAAGAAAATAAAGCATGAGAATGTTGATAATATTGATTATTTTCATCTGTAATAACATTTCCATTTAGTGTTACAAGTTCTAACGTTCCTTTTATGCATTCTGTCTCAAATGCACCTTTTTCGGGAATAAATGTTTGTACTTCTGCTTCACTACAGCCACCAATTCCAGAATAAATAGCAGATAAGATTTTTTCTTTTTTACAGATTTCTAAAATACTACTTAGAATTTCATCGTCGCGGTCTAAGCGAATGTAATATGTTTGCCCAAATTTTCTATAATCCATACATTTTATTCCTCCATTCCATCAAAAAAACTTTGTAATATCATTTACTGTTTTTCTTTTAGGCATTTCTACTTCACTTTCAAAATACCCTACAGCGATAACAGATACAATCTCTTGCGAATCAGGAATTGATAATATTTTTCTTAATTTTTCACTATCACGTATCCCCATAACTAAAGTACCTAGCCCTAGTTCTGTAGCTTTTAATAGTAAATTTTCTGATTGCAAGCCTAAATCGTAACATCCCCAACCATTTCCAAGTTCATTTTCTTCTTTACCTTCTCTAGTAAAACCAGACCGATTCTTTTCAAAAGCTGTAATGATGAATACAGGAGCGTTTTTAGAGCTTTCTTGATTGAATTCAGGAAGACATTCCCTTTTTACTTTTTCTAACATTTCTTTTGAAGATACAACATAATATCTACCTGTTTGAGAATTCTTCCAAGAAGGTGCTAAAATTGCCGCATCAATTAATTGTTCAATAGTTTCTTTTGAAATCATTTGACCTTCTTTATATTGACGAATACTTCTTCTATTTTCTAATACAGTATCTAGTTCCATATGTTTTCTCCTTTTCAAACTCACTTTAATATCATTTTACTGTTAAACGCAATTTTACAAAAATATATTTTCAAATCGTAATTTTTCTTTACAATAATTTACAGGGTGATGAAATTGAAGAATACAAAGTTAACCATGAATGATATAGCACAAATGGCTGGTGTAGCGAAAAGTACTGTTTCTCGCTATTTTAATGGTGGCTTTGTTAAAGCAGAAACAAAAGAAAAGATTCGCGTCATTTGCGAACAATATAATTACAAGCCAAATCAAGCAGCTAAAATGCTTAAGGCTAAACTTACAAATACAATTGGTATCATTTCTCCAACGCTTACTTCATATACCTCTTCTCAAGCTATTACCTCCATGGATGATTACTTAAAAGAAAGAGGATTCCGTACAATTATCATTAACACCAATCACTCTAGTCAAAGAGAAAAAGAGGCTTTTGAATATCTTAGTGAATTAAATGTAGATGGAATTATCATCTTAGCTACGAATAATCAATATGATTATCAAGAACTAACTAGCACTTATGACATTCCAATCTTATTTATGGGACAAGAAATAGAAAATGGCCCTTCGATTGTATATGATGATTATCGTTCTGGATATAAAGCTGGTAATTTAATTGCGTCTAATGGTCATAAAGACATCTATTACATTGGCGTAGATGAATCAGATATTGCAGTAGGTGTCATTCGTAAACAAGGTGTATATGACGCTTTAAAAGAAAAAGGATTAGAACCTACTTTTATTCAAGCTGACTTCGAATACGAAATTTGTTTACCTATTATTGAGAAAGCTTTAGATAAACATATTCCAGACGCAATTATTTGTGCTACAGATAGAATGGCTAGTGCATGTTACAGAGTATTAAATCAAAAGGATATAAAGATGCCTGATGATGTATCGATTATCGGTTTTGGATCGTATCGTTATTCTAGTTTGATGAATCCTCCACTAGATAGCATTCGTTTTAACAATAAAGAAGCCGGTGAGAGATGTGCTCAAACCATAATTGAAATGATTGCTGGAATTGAAGTAGATTATCGCCAACTGATTGGCTTTGAATATATTAAAGGAAGTAGTATTAGAAAACTCTAATACTATTTTTTAATAAAATTGTGGAAACGGTTCCATATTTTCTATTGACAAATATTTTTAATGTTATATTATGTTTGTGGAACCGGTACCAGGATGTACCAAAAGGAGATTAAATATGGCATTAGATTACAGAGTATGCGCAGAAGAAATCTATAGTTGCTTAGGAGGCAAAGATAATATTGCTTCATGTGCTCATTGTGCAACTAGACTTCGTTTAGCAATTGTTGACTCAGAAAAAGTTGACATGAAAAAGTTAGAAAATGTTGAAGGCGTTAAAGGTGTTTTCACATCAAACGGTCAATTACAAATTATTATTGGAACAGGTGTTGTAAACAAAGTATTTGATGAATTTATTCAAGTTAGTGGACTTAAAGCTGAAAGTAAAGAAGAAGTAAAAGAAGCTGCCGCTAAAAATATGAATATCTTCAAACGTTTAATTAAATCATTAGGCGATGTATTCGTTCCTATCCTTCCTGCAATTGTCGCATCAGGATTATTAATGGGTATCGTTGAAGCATTAGGTAAAGCCATTCCAGGTTTTGCGGCTAGCGATTGGTATTCTTTCTTAGATATGATTGCTAATACTGCATTTGCTTACTTACCAGTACTCGTTGCGGTATCTTGTGCAAAAGTATTTGGTGGTAATACTTTCTTAGGTGCTGTAGTAGGTCTAGCAATGATCCACTCATCATTAACAAATGGTTGGAACGCTGCGAATGGATATGATGTATGGTATCTATTTGGGCATTTAAAGATAGGTTCTTATACATTAGGTCAAATTAATGTATTAGGTTATCAAGGACATGTAATCCCGGTAATGATATCAGTATTCATCATGTGTAAAGTAGAGAAATACTTGCATAAACATGTTCCTGAAATGTTAGATTTATTCGTTACACCTCTAACTACTGTATTTGTTACATTACTATTAACATTTACAATTATTGGTCCAATCTTCTCATCTCTAGAAACAGTTGTATTACAAGCTGCTAGCAACTTAATCACAATTGGCTATGGTATTGGTGCATTTATTATGGGTGGCTTATATCCTGTTACAGTTGTTATGGGATTACATCATATGTATAACGTTATCGAAGCTGGATTACTTGCTTCAAAAGAATTTGGCAATTTAAATATTTGGATGCCTATTGCTAGTGCTGCTAACTTTGCTCAATTTGGCGCATGTCTTGCGGTTGGTATCAAAGCACATAACACAAAGACAAAATCTGTAGCTATCCCTTCTGCTTTATCTGCTTCTCTTGGCATTACAGAACCAGCTATATTTGGTATCAACATGCGTTATACTAAACCATTTGTTTGTGCAATTATCGGTGGTGCTATTGGCTCAATGTTTGCTAGCTTAACGGGACTAGGCGCTACAGCATATGGTGTTACAGGCATACCTGGATTCTTAACAATCAATAAACCTCTAGTATATGCAATTATGTTACTTATTGCTGGAGGCGTATCATTTGCTCTAACTATGGTTGTTTGGAAAGAAGAAGAAACGAAATAACGACATCAAATACTAAATTGAACAAATTACAATGGAACACTCTATTGTAATTTGTTCATGTTTGTAAGAAAGGACTATACCTAAATATGAGTGATTATAAATTAAAATATCATTTAATGCCTATATCAGGTTGGTTAAATGATCCTAATGGTTTATGTGAATATAAAGGAACATATCATATTTATTATCAATACTGTACAGATGTAAACGGTAATGGAGAAAAATGTTGGGGACACTATACAACAAAAGATTTTATGCATTATCAGAAAGAAGATATTGCATTATATCCTGATACAGAATTTGATAAAGATGGTGTTTATAGTGGTTGTTGTTATATTGAAAATGGTATGCATTTTTTCTATACAGGTAATGTAAAACTTCCTGGAAATCATGATTATACTCATTCTGGACGTTTATCTAATACGATCCATGTTTATTCAAAAGATGGTTTTACTTTTAGTAATAAAGAAGTTGTACTCAATAATAGTGACTACCCTTCTGATTTAACTTGTCATATCCGTGACCCTAAAGTATTCAAAGAAAATGATAAATACTATATGGTACTAGGTGCTCGTAACAATAAAGATCAAGGATGTGTATTAGTATATGAATCTAATGATTTAAAAAAGTGGACATATTCAAAGAGAATCACTTCTAAAGAACCATTTGGTTATATGTGGGAATGTCCTGATTTAATTAAATTAAATGAAGATACATTCTTAATTACATGTCCTCAAGGAATTAAACAAGAAGGTATTCTTTATGAAAATGATAACCAAAATGGATACTTTAAGATTGTTAACGATGAAGCACTAGACTATGAAACATTGGATTATGGTTATGATTTCTATGCACCACATTCTTTTGTGGATGAAAAAGGTAGAAGAATCTTAATTGCTTGGCTCGGTTTACCAGATAATCCTTATATGAATCCTACTGTTCACGATGGATATCAAAACGCATTATCTTTACCAAGAGAACTTAAGAATGTAAATCATAAAATTTATCAATATCCAATTCAAGAAATACAAAATTTAGCTTTCAATACTAGAACAGTTCATATTACAAGTGATATTACAACTTTACCTAACAAAGCTAGTCATATTGAAATTAAAAATCTTAATTCAAGTTTCTTAATTGATATAAACAATCTTAGTTTAAAATATGAAAATCATGTATTTTCTCTTATCTTTAATCATGATCAAACAAATAGAAACTGTCGTGACGCGCAAATAAGTAAAATTGATTCATTAGATATCTTTTTAGATACATCAGTTATAGAAATCTATCTAAATCAAGGTGAGAAAGTATTAAGTTCTATGTATTATGATGATTTTAGTAACTTAAGAAT
>CAVAZS010000046.1:0-16627 GCA_963593385.1 Lachnospiraceae bacterium
TATGCATACTTTTAACTGCTAGAAAGAAGAAGGAACATGATTAATTTAAGAAAGACATTATTATATACACTAATTCCTGCTTCTTTTGCATGTGGATTAAGTACAGAACTAATCAAAGCGACAGGTGAAGAAACTGCTACTTCAGGAACTTATTCAACTTCTACATATGAAGTAAGTATTCCTATTGGGGTAGGTTTTGATGAATATAATAAAGGGACAATTGAAATAAGCGGTAAGGTTAATGCTAAGCATCAATTGAATATTAGTATTAGTTCAACAAATCTATTTAATCTAAAAAAAGGTGAATATACAATTCCCTATACAATTACAGATGATGATGTAGATAATACAATCGTATCTCAAAATACATCTTGGAGTTTTCCATCAAATGATTCTGATGATACTGTTATTGGAAAAGATAATACATTTACTAAAACATTATCTATGTCTACAGAAGGTGGAACTAGATCAAATGGGGATTATACAGACCAACTTGTATTTACTTTTACAGATAAACAATATTATGAATTAAATGTTATAGGACATGTAACAACCGACACAGGTGATTCATCTATTTCTACTGATGCATTAAAGTTTGATTTATTAGTAGGTAATGAGTTATATAAAGAGCAAGATGGATATGATCGCTATGCTGCGGCAGGTACGACTTATAAAGTTAATAATATAAGTGTATCAGATGACTATATTTACCAAGGTGAAGCTTCTTATACAGGTACTATAACAGGAGATACAAATGTTGATATCAATATTGCAAAGAAAGTAATAGATATTTACTTTAGTGCAAATGGTGGAAACTTTGATGATGGAACTACAAACAAGACAGTTTCAGCAGAAGTAGGAAAACCATATAGTAACTATTTCCCTTCAGTAACAAAAGAAGGATATATCTTTGTGGGATGGTATACTGACCCTTCTACTGGTACAAAAGTAAATGGAACAGATATTGTTAAAAATAATCAATCATTATATGCACATTGGGCAACTGGTGCAAAATTACAAAATGGTGAATCATTCAATAATAATATTCCTAATACTGCAACTAAAGTAGTCTTTACAACTGATAAAGCACCTAGTGGTGTTCAAACAACAAATCTATCATCAGACGGTGGTAGTTCTATTGTCGGTTGGCTAGATGGCACAACATATTATGTAAGTACACAAGATACTTCTAAAGCAATCGTGTTTAATGAAGATAGCAGTAAGATGTTTAATAACAAAACAAATCTAACTGAAATTGATTTTAATGATGTTGTGGATACATCTAATGTTACAAATATGTATTATATGTTCCAATATTGTACAAGTTTAGAAAAACTAGATTTATCATCATTTGATACGACCAAAGTTACAAATATGGAAGCTATGTTTGATCATTGCACAAGCTTAGAATATCTAGACTTAAGATCATTTGATACGAGTAATGTAACAAATATGAGAATGATGTTAAGTGCAAACTCTAACCTAGAAGCTATTCTAGTAGGAGATAACTTTAGTACAGCAAATGTAGTAGATGGTGACACAGTCGATACAAGAAATAGTTTATTTATGCTTAGCTATGATCCAAAATTACCTAACTATACAGTAAAAGATTATGAAGGTAATCAAGATAAAACATATGCTAAGTCTGTTAGAGATAATGGATATTTATATGTAAATGGTAAAACAGTTACATTTGATGCAAATGGTGGAACATTAACTAAAAATGATGGTACAGCTACTGATTTAAATAAAGTTAATTTCTATGTAGAAAGTGGTGTATCTTATAGTACTTATCTAAAATATAGTGATTATTGTTCTGAAACTGAATTACCTGTTGCCTCTTCAAAAGATAAAGTATTTATTGGATGGTATACAGAAAAAACAGGTGGAACACAAGTTGCTACAAGTGATTCAACTACTACAGATGTTATATATTATGCGCATTACAAGTCATATATGTTAAATGAAGGAGCAAAGGTTAATAGTGCAATTCCTTTATCAGCGACAAAAGTGGTATTTACAACTTATGATCAAATTCCTGGTGATAAGACGCAATTAACAGATTTATCCACATTACAAGATGAATCTGTTGTTGGATGGCTTAGTGGAGATACTTATTACATTAGTACAGTAGATGAAAATCAACCTGTAATCTTCAATGAAGACTCTTCAAGAATGTTTGCGTCAGGTAGTTTAGCTACAGCATCTCGTTTTACTGAGATTATATTTGGGGAAAATGTAGATACAAGTAAAGTTAAAGATTTCTCATCAATGTTTGAAATGTGTTCTAACTTAACATCATTAGATGTATCTAATTTTGATACATCTAGTGCAACAGATACATCGATGATGTTCTATGGAAATTCAAATCTAGAAACATTAACTCTTTCATCTAAATTTGATACAAGTAATGTAACGAACATGTATTGTATGTTTGCATTAGATTCTAAATTACAAGAATTAGATTTATCAGGATTTAATACAAGTAAAGTAACGAATATGAGTGGTATGTTCTCACTCGATACAGAACTAACAAGAATCTATGCTTCTTCTACATTTGATGTAACAAATGTCAAAGAATCTAGTGGTATGTTTAGAGGATGTGCTAAGTTAGATAACTTTGATAGTAAACAAATCGATAAGGTTAAAGCTATATCTATTGCTCGTGGTGGATATTTATATCTAGATATTGTTACTGTTAAATTTGATTTAAATACTGATGATGCAACTTGTGGTACATCAACTAAGTATGTAGAAAAAGGTCAAACATATGGAGAATTACCAACTGCATCTCATAAGGAATATGATTTTGTTGGATGGTATACTGCAGCAAGTGGTGGAGAACAAGTGACAGAAGAAACTGATGTTACTGCAGAAGTTGGTGAAACTGTTACATTATATGCACATTGGAAAACATATACGTTAATTACAGGTAATGAATTCCTTACTGTTTATAATCAATACAATTTATCATATGGAATCGATACAATAATATTTACTGATCAAGAAATTCCTTCAGATTGTAGAAATTATAGAGCTGTATCTTCTTCGGGAGAACCATCTGTTTGGGTATATATCAATACATCAGGTTCATCTTATTCACATACTCTATATGTGACTACACAAAATTCAAATAGAAAAGTAGTCTTTAATGAAAAATCTAATGATATGTTTAACTGTTCTTTAAGCTCTAGATCAAACATTAGTGATATTCAATTTAATCATGTAGATACAAGCAAAGTTAAAGATATGGCTGCGATGTTTAGAAGCTGTAAAATGGAAACATTAGATTTAAGAAACTTTGATTTCTCTAGTGTTACAAGAACATGGGGTATGTTCTTATATTGTGATAATCTAAAAAATATTTATGTAAGTTCATTAATTGATGCTTCAAAAATCACTGAAGATACATTAATGTTTAAAGAAAGTGAAAATCTTCCAAACTATAAAATATATGCTTGGGGAATTGATAAGGCAGTAAGTACTAGAGATGGTGGTTACTTATATGTAAATCCTCATACAGTTACATTCAATGTGAATTCTAGTGATGCTAGTGTTGATACAACATCAATGATTGTTGAAGAAGGTTATACATATGGTTCTAGTTACCAAAGTTTACCTACACCAACTACAACAAGCACAAAATATGTATTTGGTGGTTGGTATACTGAAGCGACAGGTGGAACACTCGTAACAGATGAAACAATATTTAATGGTGATAGTGACATTACTCTATATGCACATTGGAATAGTTATTTAGTAGAAGGATCTAAGTTTAGCGAAAAGATTCCTGATACAGCAACAAGTATTGTATTTACAGATGCTACAGCAACTACTACCGAATTTACTGATTTATCTATAGCTAAAGATAATTCTGTTGTAGGTTGGTTAGATGGTACAACGTATTATGTAAGTACACAAAACAAAGGACAAAAGGTAGTATTTAACCCTAACAGTTCTTCAATGTTTAGTGAGCAATCAAAGATAACATCTATTCAATTGAATAATGTAGATACAAGTAATGTTACAGATATGCACAATATGTTCTATGGCTGTAATAACTTAGAAAGTATTGATTTATCTAATCTAGATACAAGCAAAGTAACTGACATGAGTAAAATGTTCTACGATTGTCAAAAACTACAATCATTAGATTTTTCTAACTTAGACACAAGTAGTGTTACTACGATGGAAGCGATGTTCTATGAATGCGATGCACTAACTTCATTAGATTTATCTAAGTTAAATACAAGTTCTGTAACAAATATGAGTGAAATATTTGCTAACTGTAAGAATTTAACAGAACTTACAATTAATGGCATTGATACAAGTAAAGTTACAGATATGTCTAGTATGTTTAGTGGATGTAAGAATCTAACAACAATAGATATTTCTAAGCTTGATACAAGTTCTCTTACAACTATGGAATATATGTTTGATGGTTGTAGTAGTTTAGAATCATTAGATTTATCTAAACTAAACACAAGTTCTGTAACAAGTATGAAGGGAATGTTTAGAAATGCTTCTAAATTAACTTCATTAAATGTATCTAAGCTAAATACAACTAAAGTTACAGATATGTCCTATATGTTTAATGGATGCTCTAGCTTAACTAGTGTTGATGTTTCAAACTTTAATACTAGCCTAGTTACAACGATGGAAAGCATGTTTGAAGGCTGTTCTTCACTAACAACATTAGATCTTACTAATTTTGATACAAGTAAAGTTACTAACTTTGGTTCAATGTTCTTAGATGATACAAAGCTATCTAAGATTTATGTAAGTAGTAATTTTACAGTTAGTGATAGTGCAACTTCTGATGGAATGTTTACAAATTGTACAGAGCTACCTCACTTTGATTCTTCTATAACTAATGCTAAAAAAGCCATGGCTTATGGTGCAGGTGGTTACTTATATGTAGATGCTAGAATAGTTTCATTTAATACTAATGGTGTAGATTGCGATAAACCTAGTGATTGGACTGTAGAAAAGAATTATTCATATAGTAAATATGGAACATTACCAACACTACCTTTACAAAGTGATAAATCATTTGAAGGTTGGTATACATCAGCTAGTGGTGGAGATAAAGTGACAGATGATACTGTTTATACAAGTGATAGTAATACAACACTTTATGCTCATTGGGTTGATTTAACTTATACATTATTAACAGGTGAAGAATTTAATCAGAAGATTCCAACAGGAACAGAAAGCATTGTATTTACAAATTCAACATCTATTCCTGATACAGCAATCGATGTATCTAAGACACATGATCAATCAGTGTTAGGCTACTTAGAAGGAACAACATTCTATATTAGTGCTTCAAAAGCAGAACAAGATATTCTATTTAATGAAGATTCTTCTAAGATGTTTGCAGGTCTAACAAATTTAAAAACTGTAACATTTAATAATATAGATACAAGTAAAGTTAAGAATATGGCTGAGATGTTCAAAGGCTGTACATCTATAGAAAGTATTGATGTATCTAATGTTGCGGCATATAGTGTTACATCTATGGAAAGCATGTTTGAAGGATGCACCTCATTAAATAATATTAATTTTGGTAAAATGGGTGAGGGTAATCTGAAATTTTTAACGGAAGAAGTTACAACAATGAAAGCAATGTTTAAAGGTTGTACTTCATTAGAAAATATTGATATCCATGTAATATGTGCAGATGAAGTCACAACAATGGAAGACATGTTTGCGGATTGTAGTAACTTAAAACAAGTAATATTCGTAGATGAAGATACATATGAAACATATTTCCATACAATAAAGATTAAAAATATGATGGGAATGTTCAAGAACTGTACTTCTCTAGAAACACTAGATTTAGGTGATATTTCAACAGATTCTGTTACAAATATGTCAAATATGTTTAGTGGAGATATTAACTTAAGTTGTATATCTGTACCTAGTAGATTTACTGTTGGAAATGTAACTGAATCAACAAATATGTTTGCGGATTGTAGTAAGTTACCTAACTTTGATGCTAATGTTGTAGATAAAACAAATGCAAAATCAGCTAGTGATGGTGGATATTTATACTATTCTCCATATACACTTAAATTTGATGCAAATGGTGGAACATGTAGTACAAGCTCAAAGATTGTAGAAGAAAATAAAAAATATGGAACTCTTCCTACTCCAACTCGTGATGGATATGCATTTGTTGGTTGGTATACGGCAAAAGAATATGGTTCAAAAGTAACGAAAAATGACACATTCAATACAGGATATTTCGACGATGATGACTATACGCTATATGCACTTTGGGGATTAAATTATCAATTGGTAGAGGGTGATGATTTCAATGAATTGATCCCTGTAACAGATACTACAGAAGGTACAACAGCACCAACAAGTATTGTATTTACAACTAGTGCTCAAATACCTACTGGTTATTCAATAGAAAATGGTGAACTAACAGACTTCTCTGTATTAGGAAATGGTTCAGTTGTAGGATGGCAAGTTGATTCGACTTATTATATTAGTACGACAGAAGCTAACCAAGATGTTATCTTTAATGCAAATTCATCATATATGTTTAGAAGTTTAGGTGTAGAAACAATTACACTAAATCATATTGATACAAGTTATGTTGAGAATATGGCAATGATGTTTACGGGTTGTACTAATTTAACGAACTTGACGCTTCCTGATCATTTTGTGACATCAAATGTAACGAATATTATGGGTATGTTTGCACAATGTAAGAGTATTGAATCTTTAGATTTATCAAAATTTGATACAAGTAATGTCAAATATATGGCCATGATGTTTAGAGAATGTACTGCATTAAAAACATTAAATGTATCTTCATTTAATACGACAAGTATTGTGGATGATTCAGATGATAAATATTCATATGGATTAATGGGTATGTTCTTTGGTTGCTCATCATTAACAAGTCTTGATATAAGGAGTTTTGATACAACAAGTGTAAAAAATATGTATTATATGTTTGCTGGATGCGAGAATTTAGAAACATTAACGCTATCTAATACATTTAATACATCAAATGTCACAACAATGTCTGCTATGTTTGCAGGATGTAAAAAGCTTACAAATATTGATTTGAGTAGCTTTAATACATCAAATGTTACAGATATGGAATATATGTTTGCGGAGTGTGAAAAATTAACAAATATCACATTTGGTGAAAATTTCGATACAAGTAACGTCACAACGATGGAAGGCATGTTTAGCAACTGTAGTTCATTAACAAGTTTAGATTTATCTAAGATTCATACTTCTAAGGTAGAAAATTTCAGTGACATGTTTGCGGGTTGTACAAACTTAAGTAGTATTACATTTGGAAATGGATTTGTTACAAGCAGTGCAAAAAATATGAGTTCAATGTTTGAAAACTGTACTTCGTTAACAACACTTGAATTAGAAAACTTTATTACTACAAGCGTAACAGATATGAGTGAGATGTTTAAAGGAGACTCAGCTTTAAAAGATATTTATGTAAGTAGTAGTAACTTTAGAACATCTACAGTAACAAGTTCTACGGATATGTTTGTGGGTTGTACAAGTTTACCTAACTTTGATGAAACTAAAGTAGATGTAAGTATGGCTAAGTCAGTATCAAAAGGTGGTTATCTACAATTTGATTTAGTGACAGTTGTATTTAATCCAAATGGTGGATTAATTAAAGAAGGTAGCTTTAGTACAAAGAAGGTTGAGATAAATCAAAAAATTGGTGCCCTAGCAGAAGTTGATGAACGTGAAGGATATACATTTAGAGGATGGTATACAGCTGATGGTCATCCAGTAACTGAAGATACAATGATTTGGAATTTGTTATATGATGATAACTATACTGTTTATGCGCAATGGGGTTCTTCTTATGAATTAAAAACAGGTTATGAATTTGAACAATTAATTCCTATAACAAGTGAGTCTAAAGGCACAACCGGTGTGACAAGTATTGTATTTACAGATGCAAAAGCAGCAGAAGGAACAACATTAACTGATGTTTCAGCTTCTAATAATGAAACAGTAGTTGCTTGGCAAGAAGGTACAACTTGGTATGTAAGTACGCAAAAAGAAGGACAAAATATGATTTTCAATGAAAGTGCTTCATATATGTTTGCTAATACAGAGATTGAGTCTATTACATTTAATAACATTGATACGAGTCATGTGAAAAACATGTCTGAAATGTTTAGTGATTGTAGTTCGCTAAAAACAATAGATTTGTCTAAATTTAATACATCAAATGTGACAGATATGTATTATATGTTTGGGGATTGCGAAAACTTAGAAAGCATTAATCTATCGGGTATAAATACTACTAATGTCAAAGACATGGAATATATGTTCTATAACTGTAAGAAGTTAGCTACATTAGACTTATCAGGATTAGATACTTCAAATTTAACGAGTATGTATTACATGTTTGGAAATTGTGAGAGTTTAGAAAATATAAATCTTTCAGGATTCAATACAGCAAAAGTAGAAGATATGGATTGTTTATTCTATAACTGCAAGAAACTAACGACATTAGATTTATCTAGCTTTGATATGAGTAAAGTTCCTGCAGAATATGTTGAGGATTTCTTTGAAAATTGTGAAGCGTTAACAACTGTTTATGTTCGTAGTGAGGATGAGAAAACAAAATTATCTAATTCACAAATGACAGGTGTAGGATCAAATGTTAGCTTTATTGTAGGCACTCCATCTGAAGCGGCTAGTTTAATAGATTTAGAAACTGATGCTAATGACGTAGATGTTGAAACCGATGATAATGAAGTTGTAATCGATGAAGTAGTAGATGATGTATCAAAAACTACAGATGATGCGTCTAGTAGCGATGTTGTTGAAGACGAAACAACAGATGATACTGTACCAAGTGATATAACAACTGATGATTCGACAAATGAACAAGATAGTACTTCTACTGATACAGCAGAAGAAAGTAATACAGAAAATTCTAATGAATCTAGTGAAGATTTAACTGAAGAGTTGAACTAATTTTGGTTTATGATTATATTGAGGTGGTGAAATATCACCTCAATTATTTTGAAAGGAAAAAATTATGCAAAAGAAAGATAAAATAGGAGTAGGAATTATTATTTGTGCGCTTGCAATCATCGCATTCTTAGTTGGTTATATATTCAATATGAATAAAAGTTCAAGTGACACAAAACCAATCGATGAAAATCAAGGTGCTTATGTAAAACCAGAAACACCAATAGATCGTAGTCAAAATGTAACATTACCTGGTTGGGGTGGATTTACTATTGCGGCTAATGAAACAACAATTACATCAGGATTTGAATTTCATAATCCAGATTCTAACTATTGGTATGAAGATACAATTAGTATTGATGGCAAAGATATTGAATTATTAGTTGTAGATAGTGGTACAAAAGTCGAACTTAATCATTATTTATCATTAGCAGGAAATGATTCTAAAGTAACTAGTGTTAAATCATATGATAGCTCTGTATTTGCTATAGAAAAGAATTCTGATGGTGAATATACATTAGAAGGTATTGGTGGTTTTGAAGGTAGTAAAGAAATTGAAGTAGAAACAGAAGATGGAAATACGGTCACATTAACTGTTTCATGTAATGATAATTGTTACTACATGACATTTGCTTTATATCTAAAAGATGGCGATGAATTATTATATCAATCAGATTTAGTAAGCCATGGAAATTACATTACAAAGATGACATTAAACCGTGCACTAAGTGCTGGTGTATATGATGCCTATGTTGTGATTCAACCTTACCTTAGCGATATGAAAACACCAACTAACTCTGGTGTAGTAAATATTACTTTAACTGCAGAATAACAGGTATAGGTAGGAATATGCCTTTTCAAATTATTAGAAATGATATTACAAAAGTAAAAGCTGATGCGATTGTTAATACCGCAAATGTAAATGTTGCGATAGGTACTGGAGTAGAAACTGCGATATATAATGCGGCTGGAAAAGAACAACTTTTAGAAGCTCGTAAGAAAATTGGTATATTAGAAATAGGAAATGTAGGAATTACAGATGCGTTCAATTTAGACGCTAAATATATTATTCATGTAAGTGGCCCATTTGGATAGATGGATGTCACTTTGAAGGAGATATATTAAGCGGGTGCTATCAAAAGGCTTTACAACTAGCTGTAGATCATGATTGCAAATCTATTGCATTTCCATTACTTGCGACAGGAAATTTTGGTTTTCCTAAAGAAATAGGAATACAAATCGCAATTAATGCATTTACAAGTTTCTTACTAAACAATGATATCGATATTACTCTTGTTGCATTTGGTGATAAAGATACAAAGATATCAGGTAAATTAGTAGAAAAAGTTGCTAGTTTTATTGATGATCAATATGTAGAAGAAGCTTTAGAAAAAGAATATCATCATAGATTTTCGGCTCATTTTTAAATGAAAATACAGCGATGATATTAGAAATGAGAGATATACAAAATGCTCGTAAAGCACCAGTATATGATATTAAACTTAATCATGATTTTGATGAAAATGCATTGTCTAAATTAAAATTATTCTTATATTATTGTAAATAGGGAAAAGATTAGATTAAGACAAGTAGACATATATGCATACTTGTCTTAATCTTTTTGTATTTTGTTATATAATAAATAGGCTTTGTGAGGTAGAAAATGGGAATTATTGATGCAGAAAAATTGACATTCTCATACGATGGGAAAATAGATGCAGTAAAAGATGTATCTTTTTCAATAGAAAAAGGACAATATTGTACGATAGTTGGTCATAACGGTAGTGGTAAATCTACGGTGGCAAAATTATTAACAGGACTATTAGAAAAAAAGTCAGGAACAATTTATATTGATGGCTTAGAACTAAATATAGAAAATTTAAGAAAAATTAGAAATAAAATTGGAATCGTATTTCAAAATCCAGATAACCAATTTATTGGTTCAACAGTAAGAGATGATATTGCGTTTGGCTTGGAAAATCATTGCGTTGATCAAAAAGATATGGACGCAATTATTGAAGAATTTAGTAAACGAGTTGGAATGCATGATTACTTAAATAGCGAACCAACACGTTTATCTGGTGGACAAAAACAACGTGTAGCAATTGCTGGGGTACTAGCAATGCATCCAGAAATTATTATTTTTGATGAAGCAACTTCTATGTTAGATCCTCAAGGTAAAGCAGAGATTAAGAAAGTAATCAATGATTTACATAAAGAAAAAGATTTAACGATTTTATCAATCACACATGATATTGATGAAGTGGCATCTAGTGACTATGTGATTGTTTTAGATGAAGGAAAAATCGTTTTAACAGGAACTCCAGAAGAAGTATTTAAGAAAGAAGATAAATTAAAGGAAACACAATTTGATTTACCTTATTCAATGAAGCTTGCAAAAGAATTAGATAGATTAGGAATTCATATTCAAAATAGAATGACAATGGAAGGGATGGTGGATGAACTGTGTCAATTACATTTGAAAAAGTAAGTTATGTTTACAGTGATGGAACACCATTTCGTTATGCTGCATTAACAGATGTAGATTTATCTTTTGAAGAAGGTAAAATGACCGCTATCATTGGACAAACAGGTTCTGGTAAAAGTACATTAGTACAACATCTAAATGCATTATTAAAACCAAGTAGTGGAAAAGTGGTTGTATTAGACCATGTGATAGAAGCAGGTACAGAACCAAAAGGATTAAAAAGTTTACGTGGAAAAGTTGGTTTAGTATTTCAATTTCCTGAATACCAATTATTTGAAGAAACAGTACTTAAAGATGTTGCTTTTGGTCCAAAGAATTTTGGTGCTAATGAAGAAGAAGCTGTAAAAAAAGCAAAAGATGCTTTACGACTAGTAGGATTAGACCAAAGTTTTGATGAAAAAAGTCCTTTAGAATTATCAGGTGGTCAAAAAAGAAGAGTTGCTATAGCAGGAATTTTAGCAATGTCTCCTGATGTAATTGTTTTAGATGAACCTACTGCCGGCCTAGATCCTTTAGGCACTGTTAGTATGATGAAACTATTTAAGAAATTAAATGTTGAAAATAAGAAAACAATTTTAATTGTAACGCATGATATGGAACAGGTTTATTCTTATTGCGATAATGTGGTTGTAATGGAAAACGGTAAAGTTCAAATTCATACAACTGTAGAAGAATTCTTTAAGGATCCAGAAAGATGTGTTAAGTTACACATCTTACCACCAGCAATTATTCGGGTTCGCTCAATGCTTAACGAAAAAGGTTTTCATATAGATGAAAAAACAATGGACACAAAAACATTGGCGAAAGCTATAGCAAGTGAGGTGAAACATCATGGGTAATTTTACACTTGGTAGATACATGCCACTTGATTCTGTTGTACATAAGATTGATCCTAGAGCGAAAATAATGGCCATGTTATTTATGCTTATAGCGATATTTTTCCCTGCAGGATGGATTGGCTATGGAATTATCTTTTTGGTAGCAGCTGGAACAATTCTATTATCTAAACTTTCATTTAATTTTATCTGGAAGTCTATGAAACCAATGTTATTTATGATGGTATTCTTATTCATTATGAATTGCTTGGTAATTCGTACAGGTTTTAAATTATTTACGATATTAGGATTTTCTATTTATTCAGATGCTGTATTACAGACTTTATATATCATTGTAAGATTACTTCTTATGATTATGATTACAACTTGTCTAACGGCAACAACAAAGCCATTAGACATGACTTTAGGAATAGAAGATTTATTAAAACCATTTGTTAGAATTGGTGTTCCTGCACATGAAATTGCAATGTTAATTAGTATTGCTTTAAGATTTATTCCTGATTTAATTGATGAAACAACCCGTATTATGAAAGCACAAGAAAGTCGTGGAGTTGATTTAAAAGAAGGAAAAATGAAAGAAAGAATCATGGCGATTTTATCTTTAGTAGTTCCTCTATTTGTATCAGCTTTCCAACGAGCAGAAGATTTAGCAAACGCAATGGAAGCTAGAGGATATGCACCAGGAGAAACAAGAACACGTTATAAAGTATTAAAAATGACTGCTAGAGATTATATGTTTGTGTTTGGTGCATTATTAGTGCTAATTACAATGGTTTGTTTATCAATTGTTTTATGATTCGTTATAAATGTATAGTTAGTTATTGTGGTGCTGCTTATTCAGGATGGCAAAGACAAAAAGATGTAAAATCAATCCAAGAAACAATAGAACAAGCAATAAGAATTATTACATGTGAGGATACATGTATTGTTGGATCTGGTAGAACAGATGCAGGTGTTAATGCATTAGGACAAGTATTTCATTTTGACTCTAGTGTAGATATGTCTTGTTATAAATGGAAAGGTGCACTAAATCGATTTTTACCTAATGATATTCATATTTTATCAATGGAAAAAGTTGATGAACGTTTTCATGCTCGTTTTGGTGTGAAATCAAAAAGGTATGATTATTGTGTTAATCTAGGGGAATGTGATGTTTTTACTAGAGATACTGTTTATCAATATTGTAGAAAGCTTGATATTGAAAAGATGAAAGAAGCTTCTAAATATTTTATTGGTACACATGACTTTACTTCTTTTTGTAGTAATTCTAAAGAACTTATGGAAGATCAAGTTCGTACAATTTATGACATTCAATTTAAATTAGAAGGGGAAGTACTTCGCATTTCTTATTACGGTAATGGTTTTATGCGTTATATGGTAAGAATGATGAGTGGTGAACTAATTGAAGTTGGTAGAGGTAAATTTGAACCCAATCAAATTAAAAATCATTTAGATGCGAAATCTAAAACTGTAGTACGTAAAAATGCACCAAGTGAAGGATTAACCTTAGTGCATGTCGATTATTATGATGTGCTAGCAATAAATGATGAATATTATGTTAGAGATCTTTGTGAAGAAAAAGAAGATCATTTAATATATGTTATTGCGGAAAGAAAAACAGATGATGTTGTCGGAAAAATCTACTATGATAATGAAAAGTCTAAAATAAAAATAGTTCTATGTCATTTTGTAGATAAAGAAATAAATGTATTGATAAATGATGTGAAAGAACAATTAAAACATAAATATTCTGGTGTGAAAGAAATAGTGGTGGGAGAATATGAATAAAAGTATAATTAAAAAATATATCGTTTATACGATTGGCGTACTAGTTTTAGGTGCTGGTATAGCTATTAGTGATGCAAGTTTACTTGGAACGGATTCTTTCTCAGTTTTATTAAATGCTGTTACGAAAATGACAGGCATATCAATGGGAATTGTCAATGCGGTAGTATGTGCATTACAAATTGTAATTGGCTATATCTTTGATCGTAAAAATGTTACTCTTGCGACTTTTATATCGTTATTTGCTTCATCGATTGGTATTGATTTAATGGCTATATTTTTGCCTAGCAATCCCTCAACTGTAGTAAAAGTTATTTTGATGATTGTTGGTATTTTAGTTTATACATTTGGTACAGCATTAAGTGAATTCCCTCATTGTGGATACAATACTTATGATTGTTTAATATTCAGTATGGCAAATATATTTCATACAAATAACTATGCTCATGTTCGTTGGGGTGTAGATGGTGCATTCCTGGTTGTTGGATATTTATTAGGCGGTACTGTTGGTATATGTACAGTATTAGTATTTGTGACAGCAGGGAAATTAGTTGAGTTTTATCTGAAATTATTTAAGAAAATAGGATTTTCTTTGGACAATTAGTAAGAAAATTTAAAAATGTGCTTGCATTATGATAGAGTGTTTGATATTATAAATAAGCACATTGTGACTCCTTAGCTCAGTTGGTAGAGCAACTGACTCTTAATCAGTGGGTCGAGGGTTCGAGTCCCTCAGGAGTCACCATTTAAGAAATATAACCACCTTGTTAGGTGGTTTTCTTTTTGCTCATTTCAACAAAATAAAATAATTTTTATAAAAAGTGAGGATTTTAATATTTTTTGCGAATGATATATATGTGAGGTATATTGTATGTTCTATAAAGATAAACAAAAAGAAGAAATAACAAAAGGAAAAGAATTTGGGCTATTAGATGAAGAAATCAAATTGTACGCAAAACCATATTTTACAGACAAACAAATGCGAGAGATTAGAATTGGTTTAGAAGAAGGACTAGGAATTCGTTTTGTTAAATCGTATGCACACTTTTATTATTCTGCAGATACAATGGCTTTAAAAAGACAAATGTTACGAGAAAAAGATTTTTTTGATGAAGAAATACATGATAAAAGTAGATTGAGAATTATATTTTTAACAATATTTACTTTTGTATTTTTAATTTTCTCATCATATGCATTTTATGTATCTTTTTTTAGGAAATATCCAACATTAGATATAGAACGAGAATTTGTTGAGGCAAAATGTGGCGAACTCATTGATGTGAATGGCTATGTAAAAGGACAAGATGATACTAAAATTATTGAATTGAATCAATTTAATTCAAAAGTTCCTGGAACATATTTATTATGTTATGAATCAACAAATGGTTTATCAAAAAGTATTAAAAGTATGCGTATAAAAATGGTTGATAATCGTCCTCCAGAAATAAAACTTAAAGAAGAAGTGATTACAGTAGAAAATATAGATGATTTTCATTGCTTAGATTATATAGATCGTATATCGGATAATGCTACCAAAGAGAATATGAAAGTTGGTTGCAGTGATGAACTAGACTTTTATGTTGAAGAACAAGATGTTCTTTATTCTGCTGAAGATAAATATGGAAATATTGGATATGCGAAATTAACTGTAAAAATAAAACAAAGCGAAGACATGATTTTATCTTAATTTTGTTTTACAATCATTATTCTGATAATCGATTATAATAAAGATGATGAAAAGAAAGATACTAAATATATTACTTTTATTACTAGGCATATTTGTTTTAATTATAGGATGTTATTTTGGCGATTGTTATAATGATGCAAAAGAACTTATGGAAAATAATCCACTAAGTGAAAAAGTAGAGATTTATACAAGCAAAGATGCATATGTCCAATATGAAGATATTAATTCTTATTTTGTTAATGCAGTAGTGGCGACAGAAGATAAAAGATTTTTTACGAGAAAAGGATTTGATTGGATTGCATTGTCACGTGCAATTATTGTTAATGTTGCTTCTGGTGAATTAAGAGAAGGGGGCAGTACACTTTCTCAACAAATTGCGAAGAATCTTTATTTCCAAGGAGTAAAAAGAGGTATAAAAGAAAAAGTAGAAGAAGTATTCATTATGCTTGAACTAGAAAAAGATTACAGCAAAGAAGATTTGTTCGCACTATATGCTAGTATGAATTACTATGGCGATGGCTTTTATGGCTTAAGTAGCGCATCACAAGGGTATTATGAAATAGATCAAAGTGAATTAACTCTAGCTGAAGCAGCAATGTTAGCAGGTATTCCAAATGCACCTAGTTTATATCAATTATCTACTGGATATGATTTAGCAAAAGAAAGACAAGAAAAAGTATTGTATAGAATGCTTGAAGAAAAATATATTACGCAAGAAGAATACTTAACAGCTTTAGTAGGAGATGTAAGAAGAAAATAAAAAACAGGGCTAAACCCTGTTTTAATATTTTTAGATGGTGGAGCTTAGGAGGATCGAACTCCTGACCCCCTGCTTGCAAAGCA
>CAVAZS010000047.1:0-16207 GCA_963593385.1 Lachnospiraceae bacterium
TATAAAGCAAGTAACTATGACATTACTAAACAAGAAGGTACATTAAAAGTTACACATATTGGTACAAATATCACAGTATATATTCAGGGTAATACAGATACATATGAGTACGATGGAAAATACCATGGTATATCGGGTTATAAAATAACAGAAGTTGATGGTGCTAAAAAAGATTTATATGATGCGACTAAAAATGTTAAATTTACAGGTGATTTGAACGCTAAAACATATAAAGATGTAAATACACAAGCTGATGGATATCCTGGATCAATTTATGTAGCTGATTTCCAAAATATTTCAAATAACTTCTCAAATGTAACATTTATTGTGAAACAAGGAACAGTATTAATTACTCCTAGAACTTATACAATCACAACTGAAAGTGCTACAAAATTATATGATGGTAAAGCATTAACTGCTTCTGGTAAGGTTGTTGGTTTAGTTGATGGAGATACAGCAACATTCACAATTACTGGTTCTCAAACAGAAGTTGGTTCATCTAAAAATACATATGAAGATTTTGCATTTACAGGTGATACAAAAGCTAGTAACTATGTACATGGTGAAGATACAATTGGTACATTAACAGTTGTAGAAAAATCTTCAGATAAGAGTTCTAAGAAGAGCTCAGGTGGATGGGACGATGGAGGACCATTCACAACAGATACATGTGGAAATGTATTTGATAGATGGGGCAACAAGATTTATGAAGCTAAAGGATGCAACGTTGGCGGATACAATCTAGTTAGAACTTCTGTTGAAGAATAATTGATAAAATAAATATTAGACTCTTATAAAGTGAAGATACCTTCAGGAATAAGAGTCTTTTTATATGCTTTAAATTATTTCATTTTAATCATAAAAAAGAAGTATTCATTGTATAATGCAATTGTTTTTAAAAGGTGAATGTAAGAAATTAAAATTCATATTTTTACCGCAAGAGAGGAAAAAGAAATGGGAAACAGAAAGAAGAAATTCATCAATGTGACATTATCTATCTTTATGCTTTTTACTTGTATTCATTTTACAGGTATTAAAGCTACTGAAGATGAACAAAATGTTGATGAGACACCTATTGTTGAAAATGATGTGAATGATAAAACATCAACTGAAGATGGTAATGATGAGCAATCTGAATCGGATGAAGTGACTCAAGATGATTCTAATGATGAGGAATCAAAAGAAGAAACTCAAAATGATTCTGAAGAAGAAGTAAATGATGTAAGCAACGTAGAAAATTCTACTGAGACTGAAATCAATGTTGCAAGCGAAGATGGTCAAGATGAAAATGCTAACAATGATCAAAATGATGGTCAAACAGAAACAGTAACAATTAACTATGTAAAAGTTGGAGATGTTGATGGTGGTGATTTATTATCTAGAGATGAAACAGTTAGTAAAGATGGCACTACTATTCCTGCTAAAGGAACAACAGCTAAAGTAATGAAATACCACGAATTTGTAGGTTGGTATGACAATGAGAGTTGTACAGGTAATCCTATAACTACTGAATTAACTTTTACTCCAACAGCACCAGATGGTGGTTGGACAACAGATACTGTAAATTACTATGCTAAATTCCATTACCAAGATAAATATTTGAAGACTGTTTATGCAAATTATTATTGGATTGGAGATAAAGATAATCCAGATAAAAAAACAATTAGTGCATCTACAGTTGTTGCAAGAAATAAAAAGATTGGTGAAAATGTCACAGGTGTAAGTGCATCTGATAAGCTTCTTCATTACAAAGCAACTGATACTTCATCTAAGGGAATAACAGTTTGGGAAGATGATTCGAAAAATGTATTTAATTTCTACTACTATAAGAGAGTTAAGCTAGTCGCAAATAGTGCATCATTTCCATATGATTTTAATGAACACACTGTAAGTGGTTTTGAATCTTACTTAACAAGTGATATAAAAAATGAAAATGAACTTGTTATAAAATTTGCTAATTTATCAGCGAGTGCTACAGGTACAGCAATTGGTAATTATACTTCTTCTATTACAAATAGTAGTGGTGAAGTTGCAGGTACAGTTGATGATTCAGGATGCTACTATGTTGAAAGTGCAACAGATGGTAATTTAAGTATTTCTGATGTATTAGCAATGAAAACTTATGATTTCGAGTCTACATATACAGGATATAGTATTGGTGGTACTGCACCTGATATCAACCCAGTAGAAGGTACAGAAGTTCTATATTCTACAGATGGTAAAGATGTGAATGATACTACAAAAACTTGGACTGAAATAAAACCATCATTTGTAAATGTAGGTGTATATCATGTAGATGCTAAAGCTACAAATGAAAATTATACCCCTTCTGTTGTATATGGCTCATATACAGTTACAATTAAGCCACATGATATTAGTGAAGCTGCTAGCTATGTAAGAGTTGGTAGTCTAGACGATGTCGACTATTATGATGGTCAAGAACATAAACAAGAACCAACAGTTACAGATATAAGAACATTACAAGCGATTACACTTGTTAAGGGTAGAGACTATACAGTAAGTTATAGTGATGATGTTACTAATGCTGGTGAAGTTACAGTTACAGTAAAAGGTATTGATAACTTTAAAGGAGAAGTCACAAGAACATATAAGATTAATCCTAGACCTATTACTTTAGTGTCAGAATCAGATGAAAAAGTATATGATGGTAAACCATTAACGTACAATAAGATACATTATGCTTTAGATAGTTTACATTTCGTTGATGGTGAGCAACCAGAAATTACAACTACAGGAACAATCACAGATGTTAAAGCAGATGAGAATAACCGTGTCATAGGTGTACCAAATACAATTGAAGTTAAAGAAAAAGAAGGCTCAAAATATAAAGCAAGTAACTATGAAATTACTAAACAAGAAGGTACATTAACAGTTACACCTATTACATCTGATGTAACAGTTACAATTACTGCTATCAATAGTGAAATTGTGTATGATGGTCAATATCATGCAGTAAATGATAGCTATACAGCAGTAGCTAGTAATCCACTATACAAAGTAGATGGTGATGACAGATTCTATGGAAAGAATGATAGAGCTGGTGAAAAATATAAGGATGTTACTCCTGAAGGAGAAGAATGGAGAACAGGAATAAAAGCCTCTGATTTCTACAACAATACAAATAACTTTACTGGTACAATCACATTTATTGTCGAAAATGGAACTTCAGGAACTCTAAAAATTATTCCTAGAACATATACAATCACAACATATAGTGCTTCTAAAGAATATGATGGAACTGCTTTAACTGCTTCAGGTAAGATTAACAATTTAGTTGAAGGAGAAACAGCTACATTTACAATCACTGGCTCTCAAACAAAAGTAGGTTCTTCTAAGAATACATATAAAGATTTCACATTTACAGGTGATACAAAAGCTAGTAACTATGTACATGGTGAAGATTCAATTGGAACATTAACAGTTACAGAAAAATCTTCTAAGAAGAGCTCTGGTGGATGGGACGATGGTGGACCATTCACAACAGATACATGTGGAAATGTATTTGATAGATGGGGTAACAAGATTTATGAAGCTAAAGGATGCAACGTTGGTGGATATAATCTAGTTAGTACATCTGTTGAAGACTAAAAAATAAATTTTATAAATTACACGATTTGTAGATTAATACAGGTCGTGTAATTTTTTTTGGATTTAACATTTTTAATATCTTATTTTAAAAATACATGTTTATATTTATAATTGTTTTTTGGAAGATACTAATCTTTACTTATAGGGAGGAATATGAAGAATATTTTTAAGAAGATTTCTATTTTAGGCTTATGTGCATCTATGCTAGCAGGATGCTCAAATTCCGGAAGCTCAAGTTCTAGTACATCTACAGCTGGTGCTTCTACAGATGAAGAGACAACTATCACTATCTGGCATACTTTCACAGGTGGACAAGACGAAGTATTAAATACTATCGCTCAAGATTTTGAAGCAGAGAATCCAAATATCCACGTTAACGTTGTTGGTGGATATAACCAAAATGATTTCGAATCTACAGTACAAGATGCTGTAGTAAACGGTGTAGGTCCAAACTTAGTATTTAACTTTGTAAGTTTCGCTAAAAACTTTGATGGCTATGACATGTTAATCTCATTTGATGATTACTTCACACAAGATTACAAATCAATGGTTAGCCAAGGTATTTATGATGAAGCTACAGGTTTCGAAGATGGTAAAGTACATATGATTGCGACTTATACTACTTCACAAGTTCTTTTCTATAACAAAGCTATCTTTGATGAAGCAGGTGTAGAAGTTCCTAATACTTGGGATGAACTAAAAGAAGCTTGTAAGACAATTTATGAAAAAACAGGTGTTGTAGGTTTCAGTGCTGACTCACTACAAGAAGTTATTAATGCGATTATCTTACAATCTCATGATGGTAAATATCTTGATGAATCTACAAAGAAGACACTATTCAACGATGAAGAAACAGTTAAATGGGTTGAATGGTGGGCAGAAGGTGTAAGAGATGGTTATTTCCAAGTTGCTCCTACAACAGGTGATTACAACTCATCAGATTTAAACAATGGCGCTATCGCATCTTATATCGGTAGTTGTGCTGGTTTACCATTCTTAGATTTATCTAATATCAATGGTAAAGTTGGTGTAAATCGTATGCCTTATATTGATGAAGATCATAAACAAGTAACAGTAAGTAACAGAAGTATCATTGGTTTCAAAAAGAGTGATGCAGAAGACGCTGCTGTAGCTAAATTTGCTGAATACTTCGTCACAAGAGATTATGAATGGGTAGAAGAATTAAGTGCTTATTCTCCATACTACTCAATTCAAGAAACAGATGAATACAAAACATATGTAGATGGCAACATTGCATTAAAAGCAGTTGGTGACCAAATTAATGACGCTGTAACTATTCCTACAGTATCTGGAATCATCACATTAAGAGATGAATTAAAGAAAGTCATGACTGGTGCTGCTGATCCAAGCTTTGATGCTAAGACTGCATTAGAAAATGCTATCACTGTTGGCGAAGCCGCAATGAATGAGTAATCAAAACTAAATATTTAAACTAAGGCATGAGATGGAATTCTTTTCCATCTCATGATTGTATATGAGGAGTGTATTAGATGAAAAAATTAGTTGTTTTATGTCTTGATGCATTATGTACAAGTGATATTGAATACATGAAGACATTAAAGAATTTTAGCTATTTATTTGAAAATGGTAGTTATGTAAAACATGTAGAACCAGTATATCCTACATTAACTTATCCTTGTCATTGTAGTATTGTGTCTGGAAGATATGTTAAAAATCATGGTGTACCACACAATGAAATTGTAGAAGTAGAAAATCCAAAAGCACCATGGTATTCACTAAGAAAGAGTATTCAATGTGATACATTCTTAGATGAAGCACATAAATACAATTTAAAAACATGTTCTTTAACTTGGCCTGTATCAGGTGGAGCAGATATTGATTTTAACTTACCAATGATTGTACCTATTAGCTATCAAGGAGATGATCCATATCAATTCTATAAAGATAATAGTACACAGGAATTATTAGATCGTTATTTCTGGAAATATGATCATTATCTAAAAGGTGTAGAAAGAAATCTAGATGCTTTTACAATGAGTGTTGCATTAGATATCTTAGAGGATTATGGTCAACCGGATATTATGTTAGTTAAAACATGTGACTTAGATACAGTAAAACATGTAAATGGTATTTCAAATGAACATGTCGAAAAACAATTAAGAATTCATGATGAACAATTAGGCTTATTATTTGAAGCTGTTAAACGTTTTGGTAGCTTTGAAGATACAAACTGGGTTGTGCTAGGAGACCATGGTCAAGCTGATATTAAACGTCATATTAACTTTAATTTATTACTAAAAGAAAAAGGTTTATTACAAACAGATGAAGAAGGAAAGTTAGTATCATGGGATGCTTATTGTCATTCTGCTAGTATGAGTGGTTGGATACAAGTACGCGATCCTAGTGATAAGGCTTTAGTAGAAAAAGTATATAACGTATTAAAAGAAATTAAGAATGATCCTCAATATAACATTGGATACTTATTTACTAAAGAAGAAGCTTCAGAAAAGTTTGGTTTAGCATTCCCTAAGATTGACTTTGTTGTAGAAGGTGATGAACCAATGAGTTTTGATTCTACATTATCTGGAAAAGATTTATTTGAAGAATATTTAAAACCAGGATGGCATCATTCAACCGCAAGCCATGGTTATTTACCATTTAGAGATCAAACAACGACATTTATTGCATGTGGACCAAGTGTTGCGAAGGGTGTTGTGATTGAAAGAAGCTCAATGGTTAATGAAGCTAGTACAATGGCAAAGATGGTTGGCTATGACTTTAATGGAACAGACGGTTCTTCTTGGAATGAACTATTAAAAGGATAAATTATGAAGATAACAATAGAGAACTTAACAAAAAAATTTGGTGATGTTACGGCTGTAAATAACTTTAATGCGACAATTGAATCAGGTGAATTAGTTGCTTTACTTGGCCCATCAGGATGTGGAAAAAGTACAATGCTTAATATGCTAAGTGGTATTTTCCCAGCAACAAGTGGAAAAATCTACTTTGATGAAGATGATGTAACAGATGTTGGTGCAGAAAAAAGAGGTGTAGGCTTAGTATTCCAAAACTATGCTTTATATCCACATATGACAGTACTAGAAAATATTGCTTTCCCATTAGAAATTAAGAAAGTAAAAAAAGCTGAAAGAGAAGCTAAAGCAATTGAAATGGCAAAGCTAGTACATGTAGATATGTTGCTACATAGAAAACCAAAAGAATTATCTGGTGGTCAACAACAACGTGTAGCGATTGCTCGTGCATTAATTAAAAATCCTAGAGTGTTATTACTAGATGAACCATTAAGTAACTTAGATGCTCGTTTAAGAATTGAAATGCGTGAAGAAATTAGACGTATTCAACAAGAAACAAAAGTCACAACAATTTTCGTTACTCACGATCAAGAAGAAGCGATGAGTATCAGTGATAAAATCGTTTTAATGAAAGATGGTGTATTACAACAAAAAGATGATCCTCAAAATTTATACGATGAACCAGCAAATTGTTTTGTTGCAGATTTCTTAGGTAATCCACCAATTAATAAAACACATGGTGTTGTAAAAGACGGTAAGATTGTATTAGATGGTAATTGTGTCATAGAACTAGATGGTGTAAATAAGATTTCTGAAGGTACAAATGTCACTTTAAGTATGCGTGCAGAATCTATTGTTGTGGATGAAAATGGTAATATTCCAGCTACAGTAGATACAAAGTATGTTATTGGTAAAGAAGTATTAGCTTACTTAAATCTAGGTGACTATCATGTTCGTGCATATGTACCAGCTGAAAAAGAATTAGTACATGATCAACAAGTTAAAGTATCTCTAAAGAAAACAGGTGTATTTGTGTTCAATAAAGAAACAGGAGAACGTTTATTATGAGCACTAAAGTGAAAAAGAAGAGAGAGAAGTTTGTATCGAATAATAAGATACAACCTTGGTTATTCTTATTTCCTTTTGCGATTGGTGTAATTGTATTTACCCTTTATCCAATCTTTAATGTTGTATTAATTAGCTTTAAAGAAAACTTTAATTATATTAATAAGACATTTTCTGGATTTGGTATAGGAAACTATATTTATATCTTTAAGGATCCTTATTTCTTACAAGCATTTAAGAATACATTTTCTTATGTATTTATTGTTATTCCAATTAGTACATGTTTAGCAATTGTGATTGCGAATTTATTGAACCAGAAAATTAAATTCTCTGCATTATTTCAAACATGTTACTTTTTACCAATGATTACAAGTACTGTAGCAGTAGGTTTAGCATGGAAATTCATGTTTAACTATAAATCTGGTGTAATTAACTACTTACTCAATCTTGTTGGTATACAAAGTGTCAATTGGTTACAAGTCACAACAAATAACTTTGCGGCATTATGTATTTATGGAATATGGTCAGTACTACCATTTACAATCATCTTATTACTAAGTGGTTTACAAAATATTGATCCAATGTACTATACAGCAGCTAAAGTAGATGGTGCTTCACCATTGAAAATATTTTTTAGAATAACGATTCCGTTATTATCACCAACAATATTCTTGGTTGTAATTATTAATACAATTAGTTGTTTTAAAGTGTTCAATGAATTATTCCCATTATTTGCTGGTCCTGGTGTAAGTAACAATTTATTTACAGTTGTATATTACATTTACTATCAATTTAGAATTAAGATGCCAGGTAAATATGGCTACGCTTCTGCAGCTGCAGTAGTCTTATTCTTAGTGATATTTGCCTTTACAATGATCCAAAAATGGGTTGAGAAAAAGACTAAGGAGTAAAGATATGAATAAAAAATTTCATTTTTCATTAAGTAAATTCTTCTTATATTTATTCTTAATTGTTGGGGCCATTGTGATGGTATTCCCATTCTATTGGATGATTACAGGTGCTTTTAAAACAAGTATAGAAATACAAATGATTCCACCAGTTTGGTTCCCTACACATTTTAACTTTGATAACTTCAAAGAAGCGTTGCGTATGGCACCATTTGCTCGATATTTCTTAAATAGTACAATTGCTATGGTGGCTTGTGTTACCTTATGTACTTTTACAACAATATTAGGAGCATTTGCGTTTAGTAAATTAAATTTCCCGGGAAGACATGTGATTTTTGGTTTATTACTAGGATTAATGATGGTACCTTTTGAGATGATTGTTATTACAAATTATCGTACAGTTATCGATTTAGGTATCTATAACACAATACTTGCATTAATTGTTCCATTTACTAGTAGCATATTCTATATGTATATCTTAAAGGGATTCTTTGATTCAGTTCCTGATAGCTTATATCAAGCCGCTAGAGTAGATGGTTGTAGTAACTGGAAGTATTTGTGGAGAATTCTAGTACCTATTGCTAGACCAAGTTTAGTTACAATTGTTTTATTGAACGCTATTGCATGTTGGAACTCATTCTTATGGCCAATGTTAGCTGTAAGTGATCGTGAGTTAAGAACATTACCATTTGGTTTATATGCCTTTGTAAGTGAAGGTGGGGCAAAAACAGAATTAATGATGGCAGCTTCTACAATGATTGTTATTCCAATGATTATCTTATTCTTATTTGCACGTAAACAAATTGTAAATGGTGTATCTCGTGGTGGTTTAAAAGGATAAGTTAGAATAATTCTACAAGAATAGGTAAAATTAATGCCTATTCTTTTTTTTTGGCTATTGTAAAATTTATGTATGAAATTCTATGATACATACCTAAAACCGCAAACAAAATCAATGGTGATAGGACTAATTTGTAAAGCATTAGGTGCAATATTAGAATTAGTTCTACCATTTTTAACATCGAATATTATTGATGAGGTCATTCCGATAGGTGATGTACAAAGAATTATTTTGAATTGTTTACTCATGGTGTTATGTGCAATAGGTGCGTGGAGATTAAATATATTTGCAAATAGAAATGCTTCTTTAGTCGCAAGAAATGCTACAGAACATATTCGACATGATTTATTTGAACATATATTAGCTTTATCAAGTCATAAAACAGATGAATTTACTATTCCTTCTCTAGAATCAAGAATGACAACAGATACATATAATGTGCATCGTATGATTAGTATGGTTCAAAGAATAGGTATTAGAGGACCAATTATTATGATTGGTGGTTTATTCTTTACCTTTAGTATGGAACCTGTTTTGTCACTTGTTATACTTGCGACATTTCCTTTCATTGGTTTCTTAGTATACTTTAGAGCTACTAAAGGATTACCACTTTTTAAGCATATCCAAAAAGTAAGTGATCAAATGGTTACAGTAGTAAGAGAGAATGCACAAGGGATTAGAGTCATTAAGTCTTTATCTAAAAAAGATTATGAGAAAAACCGTTTTAAACAAGTAAATCAAAAATTAGAAACAGAAACAATAGAAGCGAATCGTAAGATGGCAATTGTAAATCCTGGTATTAATTTATTTTTAAATCTAGGCTTATTTGGTGTAATTCTACTAGGGGCATATCGTATATCAATTGGTGTTTCTTCTACAGGTAAAATCATTGCGTTTATGTCTTATTTTACAATCATGTCCCGGGCAATGATGATGATTGGTCGTATTTTTATCATGACTAGCCAAGGACTAGCTAGTGTACAAAGAATAGAAGAAGTCCTTGATACAGAAACGGAGAAAGATGTTCATATTGGTGGATATCCTAATAAAGATAATAAACATGCAATAGAATTTGATGATGTAACATTCTCTTATCTAGGAGTAAAAAATAATCTTCAACATATTAGTTTTACTTTAGATCAAGGACAAAGTTTAGGTATTATTGGTGCTATAGGCTCAGGTAAAACAACGATATTATCTTTACTATTACGATTCTATGAAATTAATTCTGGAAGAATCTATCTAAATGGTAGAGATATACGTAATCTAGAATTCAGTGATTTAAGACAACAATTTGGTACAGTAATGCAGAATGATACTCTGTTTAGAGAATCTATTAAAGAAAACATTGTATTTGATCGTGAGATTACAGATGAAGATATCACTAAAGCGATTCAAACAGCTCAAGCAAAAGAATTTATTGAACAATATGAAGATGGCATAGAACATATGTTGACAGGTAAAGGATCAAATTTATCTGGTGGACAAAAACAAAGAGTACTACTAGCTCGTGCACTTGCAAGTCATACACCATTTTTACTACTAGATGATTCTAGTAGTGCTTTAGACTATAAAACAGATGCTTTATTAAGAAAAGCACTAGAAGAAAATCATCAAGATAGCACAAAGATTATTATTGCGGAAAGAGTATCTTCAATTATGAACTGCAATAAAATCATTGTTTTAGATAAAGGTAAAATTGATGCGATAGGTACGCATGATGAACTATTAGAAAATAGTTCAATTTATGCAAGCATATATGCTTCACAAATGGGAGGAGCTTTATATGACTAAAAAAGATAAAAAAGGTACAGCATTAAGACTATTAAAATATTTGCTAGACGCAAAAAGACTCTTTATTTTTGCACTAATATTAACGGTAATTAGTAACTACCTTGCTTTATATATTCCTTTATATTCTGGTAAAGCAATTGATGCAATAGGATTAGATGGAAATGTAAATTTTGAGCTTGTATTCATGAATTGTAAGTGTATGCTTGCATGTATTATTTTAAGTGCACTAAGTTCTTATTTTACAGAAGTATTACTCGTAAAGTTATCAGCTAAGATAACAAAGAAAATGCGTAAAGAAGTATTTGAACACTTACAAGAGTTACCTGTAAGTTATTTTGATCATCATGCGACAGGAGATATTATTTCTCGTATTTCTTATGATATTGATACAATCAATACTTCGTTATCAAGTGATTTAATTACAATCTTAACAACACTCATTACCGTTGTAGGATCACTTATTATGATGATTCGTATATCACCAACATTATGCTTAATCTTTGTGGTCACAACACCAATTATTGTATTTATTACAAGACACAGAGCGAAAAAGGTTAGACCTATGTTTTCTAAAAGATCACATTTATTAGGTAAACTAAATGGATTTGTAGAAGAAATGTTATCAGGATATAAAACAATTAAAGCATATGGTAAAGAAGATAAGATTGTTGAACGCTTTGATACAAATAATATAGAAGCAGTAGATGCTTATTATGAAGCAGAATATGAAGGTAGTATTGTAGGACCTACAGTAGCTTTAGTAAATAACTTATCTTTGTCTTTTGTTTCAGGACTTGGTGCGATTCTATTTCTAAATAAACAAATTTCTATTGGAAATATTTCTTCATTTATTATGTATTCTAGAAAGTTTTCTGGGCCTATTAGTGAACTTGCGAATATTATGGCTGAGTTACAATCTGCTATATCTGCTGCAGAACGAGTATTTGATTTATTAGATACACCAGTTGAAAAAGAAGATGATAAAGATGCGATTAGTTTAGAGAATGTTTCAGGGGATATATCTTTTGATAAAGTGCATTTTTCTTATGAAGCAGGAAAAGAAATCATTCATGGAATCGATTTACATATACAACCCGGGAAATTAATCGCAATTGTTGGCCCTACGGGAGCGGGTAAAACAACAATTATCAACATGCTAATGCGCTTTTATGATCCGACAAGTGGAACAATAAAACTAGATGGAAATGATATTACAAGATGTACAAGATCTTCACTTCAAAAACAATATTCTATGGTCTTACAAGACACATGGTTATTTGATGGTACAGTATATGAAAATGTAGCATATGGTAAAGAACATGCAACAAAAGAAGAAGTCATTGAAGTATGCAAAGCTGCACAAATTCATGATTTTATAATGACTTTAAAAGATGGTTATGATACACATATACAAGAAAATGGTGTCAATATCTCAAAAGGACAGAAACAATTATTAACTATTGCTAGAGCGATGTTATCCGATACAAAAATGTTAATACTTGATGAAGCTACATCCAATGTAGACTCTTATACAGAACAGAAAATACAAAGTGCGATACAAGAGTTATGTAAAAATAAAACAGCATTTGTTATTGCACATAGGTTATCCACAATAGAAAATGCTGATTTAATAGTTGTATTACGCCATGGTGAAATTATTGAACAAGGAACACATGACGAACTATTGAAACAAAAAGGATTCTATGCATCATTATTTAATGCACAATGGGAAGGTTAATTCTTTCCCATTCTTTTTAGTTCTTTACGTATTTTACGATATTTTTTAGGAATATCTTTTTCAGGCATATTTTTAGGTACATCCGTAGTACCAGCTTCTTTTGCAATTTCATAGAACCAACATTTATATTCTAATGTTTTTAGTGTTTCATTCATTTCTTCAATTTGTTTTTCTAAGACTTCTTTTTGATTCTTGAACATTTCTAAACGAGCATCAATTGTACTATTACCTTCTAATGTTAAATGAATATATTCTCTAATATCTATAATAGACATACCTGATTTCTTCATACAGTTGATAATTTGTAGCCATTCAAAATCAGTATTTTCAAATACTCTAATTCCACCATCTGTTCTTTTTACAAAAGGTAGTAATCCTTCTTTATCATAGTAACGAAGTGTAGAAGCAGGTACATCTAATAATTTTGCCATTTCACCGATTGTATAAGACATAAAAATTCCTCCATTTTAGTATTGACTTAAAGTTAACTTTAAGTTGTACATTACATTTGAACAAGAAAAATATAGTTCGTTAAGTTTAAAGCTGTCAAGCAGATAGGAGGTTTTATGCGAGATTTTCATTTTGAAAATAGTACTAAAGTATGGTTTGGAAATGATACGGTCAAAAAGAACTTGCCACAAATTCTAAAAGGCTATGGAAAGAAAGTCATGCTTATATATGGTGGAGGATCAATTAAAAAGAATGGTATCTATGATACTGTGATTTCTATCTTAAAAGATGCACAAAAAGATGTAATTGAATTTTCTGGTATTATGTCTAATCCAACATATCAAAAAGTATTAGATGGCGCAAAATTAGCAAAAGAAAATGACGTAGATCTTATTTTAGCAGTTGGTGGAGGTTCAGTAATGGATGCCTCAAAAACAATATCTTTAGCTGCAAGATACGAAGGAGACATTTGGAATGACTTCTTTAGTAAACAAGGAAATATAGATTTTTCACCAATCCCTGTTGGTGTCATTGTGACAGTTGCTGGTACTGGTAGTGAATGTAATGGAGGCTCAGTGATTACTAACGAAGCATTACATATTAAAACAGGAAGAGATTATCCTAAACTTAATCCGAAATTTGCTTTATTAGATCCACCATTTACATATTCTGTTCCTAGATATCAAGTGATTAGTGGAGCATTTGATTCGTTATCTCATATGATGGAAATTTATTTCAGTGAGCCTAATGACAACAACGTATCTGATGCAATATCAGAAGCATTAATGAAAAATGTAATAGAAAACTTAAATGTTGTATGTAATGACTTAACAAATGAAGATGCCCGTCGCAATCTAATGTGGGATGCGACAATGGCAGAAAATAGAATCATTAAGTTAGGTAAACAGACAGATTTTGAATGTCATTTTATTGAACATCAAATTGGTGCATATACAAATTGTAATCATGGTGCAGGACTTGCAGTAATTCATCCTGTTTATTACAAACATATTTACAAATATGGTTTATCTAAGTTTGTGTCTTTTGCTAAAAATGTTTGGAATATAAGTGCCAAAGATAAAAGTGATGAAGAAGTAGCTCTAGAAGGTATTAATAAACTAGCTGAATTTATCAAGAAAATAGGTTTACCAACAACACTAAAAGAATTAGGTTTACAAGATAAATCAATGTTAAAAGAAATAGCTGATTCATGTGGTATATCACAAGGTAGTTACAAACAAATGACACATGAAGAAATATTAGAAATATTAGAAGAATGTTATGAATAACAAGGAGTAAAAAAATGAAATATCAAAATAAAGAAGAATTTGAAAAGATTAATATGTTTAAAACAGGGACACCAAATACTGCATATGCTAAGTATTTTATTGGTGAATCTTATCTAAATGCATTAACTACATCTGATTATGGAATAAACGCATCAAATGTCACATTTGAACCAAGATGCCGTAATAATTATCACATTCATCATGCGACTAGCGGTGGAGGACAATTATTACTATGTACTGCTGGAGAAGGTTGGTACCAAGAAGAAGGAAAAGAAGCGATAAGTTTAAGTGAAGGCAGTGTTGTGATGATTCCAGCTAATGTAAAACATTGGCATGGTGCGAAAAAAGATAGTTGGTTTTCTCATATCGCAATTAGTGTACCAGGTGAAAATACTTCTACAGAATGGTGTGAAGAAGTAACAGATGAAGAATATAACAAATTAAAGTAATTCAAAAAGTGAAAATATGAAGATTGTAATTGTAAATGGTAGTGCAAGAAAAGGAAATACTTTAGCCACAATACAAACATTTATAGAAGGTGTTTCTAAAGAGAATGAAATAGAAGTTATTTCACCAGATAAGTTACATATTGCACCATGTAAAGGATGTGGCGCATGTAAGTGTAATAAGGGATGTGTTGATCAAGATGATACAAACTCAACAATTGATAAACTTGTTTCAGCAGATGTAATTGTTTTCGCTACACCGGTTTATTGGTGGGGTATGACAGCACAACTAAAACTTATTATTGATAAATGTTATTGCAAAGCAGAATATCTTAAAGGTAAAAAAGTTGGTTTGTTCATTATAGGAGCCGCATCAACTGATAGTATTCAATATGAATTAATCAACAAACAGTTTGATTGTATTGCAAGCTACTTATCTTGGAATATGTTATTTCAAAAATCATATTCAGCATATGGTAGAACGGATTTAAACAATAACATAGCCGCAATTAACGAGATAAAAGCACTTGGCAATAATTTATAAAAATAAGGAGACATATATGGGTAAATATGTACAGACAGCAGGAAGAGATAGTTTAGGAGAATTCGCTCCTAAATTTGCAGAATTAAATGATGATGTATTATTTGGTGAAGTATGGAGTAGAGATGAAGAATTATCACTAAGAGATCGTTCTTTAATTACAGTTGTTGCACTAATGTCACAAGGATTAACAGATGAATCATTTAAGCATCATTTGATTAATGCGAAAAAGAATGGCATTACAAAAAATGAAATTGCGGAAATTATTACACATGCGGCTTTTTATGCAGGATGGCCAAAAGCATGGGCAGCATTTAGACTGGCAAAAGAAATATGGAAGGATGAAGAATAATGATTTTAGAAGAAAGCTACACTTTAGATAATGGAATTCAAATACCAAAGCTTGGTTTAGGAACTTGGTGCATTGATGATGAACAAGTAGAAGATGTTGTGGTTAGTAGTATTCAACATGGTTATCGCTTAATTGATACAGCTGAAGCTTATGGTAATGAAAGAGGTGTTGGCGAAGGAATACGGAAATCTAACATAAAAAGAGAAGAATTATTTATAGCAAGTAAAGTAGCTGCAGAACATAAGACATATGATGAAGCAAAACGAGCAATTGATGCTTCGTTAGAAAGAATGAAACTAGATTATTTAGATCAAGTAATTATTCATAAAACTTACGGCGTGGAAACCCACTGGTCTTTAGACCATGGGAGGAAACG
>CAVAZS010000048.1:0-15899 GCA_963593385.1 Lachnospiraceae bacterium
ATTAATTCATTTCTTGCCCATACAGCATAATTCTTTATTGCGGTTTTATTCATGTTTATCCCTCTCTACTACTTAATTTCTACTTCTTCGTCATCACGAATATATTTCAATAATTTATTTTTGATTTGTGCTAGATACTTATCTACATCTTCTTCACTTGATAAACTTGCTTGATTAAACAAAATATTACGTTGTACGGGACGTACTTTTTTCTTTTGTACTGGTTTAGATGGTGTATGAACAGGCTTAACTGGTTCATTTAGTGCAGTATTCATTTTTTCTACACTGCGATTATATAAATCATCTATCGTTACTTTTTTAGCAACTAAAGCTAGAATATTTGTTGCTTGTAATACTTCTTGTTTACGATTATTTAATTGATCTATACTTACATTTAAAGTATCTTGTAGCTTATCTTTATGCTCTGCTCTTTCTTCTAAATCACTAATATATAAATCAATACAATCAATAATTTCTTTCTTTTTAGCATCTACAACTTTTTTATTTTCTTCATTAATAATTGAAATACATTCATTTAAATCTTTAATACGATTATATTGATAATGACTAGTTACTTTAGTAATTTCTTTAATCTTATTTACTTGTTCACTAATGATTTGATTATCTTCGAAACAGTCAATCGCATCATTAATATCTTTCTTTAATGTTACAGCATGATCATATAGATTTTTTTGTGTACTAAAGAAATTAATTACATCACTAATTTCATCACTGCTATCTAATAAATCATCTTCTAAATCACATATCGTATTAATTAAAATTAAGTTATCATCTTTAGCATTTAGTACTTTTTTTACTAATCCTAATGCATGATCCACTTCATCTAAACCTGGATATTTCTTTGTTTCATAATTTTTACGTATTTGTTCTAATTTATATTTTTGTTCCTCAAATTGTTTAGTAATAAATGCGATTAAACCATCTTCATCTTTAGGAATATCTTGAATATTAAAATATTCATGTAAAATATCTTTTACTTGTCTAATCTTTTGTGCTGGTATCGATTCACGAATTGATACCATAGTTACACCAATTTCTGTCTTCTTACGTAAATAATCAATTAGATGATAATCATCACGTTGTATCGTTTGACCATTATGTTTAATTGTTACCTTTTGCTCAACAATTAAACGAGCCATAACTGCTGCGATATCTATCTCTCTCCAACCAAAAGGTTTACCTTGGAATTTTGTTTGAACATCACTCATTGAAGTAGCCATTTTCATTGCCTTTTGATTTCTTAGATATTCATATACTGCTTCTATTGCACCTATATTTCCTTGCAAACAATATGCTGGAGTATCATTTCCTTTTAAGATATTACGAATATCTGATTCATCTTTAGCAAATGTATCTACTAATCTAAGACAATCATATGTTTCTTCAACTAGTTTTGTCATTGCATTATCTAATACTGCTTTTACACTTGTTCCTGCAATATTACAAACAGTACCATTTATAAAGAACTTACCATGAATAATCGCTTCAGCTAAAGCTTCTGTAGCTTCTTTTATTAAGCGTGCTTTTTCTTGTTGTCTGCCCATGATAATCTTTTCAATGGATTCTGAAGAATGTTGTGTCCCTTTTTTGATGATATATCCTTCTATTTTTTTCGCTTTTTCTATACGTTCAAATACACTATATTCTGTATTTAAACGGCAAATTGCTTCATCCCCTTTTGATTCCGCAACTAGTTTTAAATCATCTACATACTCTACTTCCGTAATAAATCTTAGTTTCATACCACCAGTAGTAAAACCATGATTTACGTTGTCTACTGCCTTATCAAAATCAAAATCTAGATTATATCCATCTTTTGTATACTTAAACTTCTTTGTTGTATAAAGATCATCAAAAATAATTGTTGTTATTTCACCAATAACTTTAGCTGTATCTACTGGATAATTATTAATTTCTCTTGCGATTTCTTGTTCCTCATCTGTTAAGAATACATATGCGTCTCCAGCAACACGAGAAATATAGTTTTGGTTTTCTAAACGATTTAAAGATTCACCAACTTGTTTTCTTAGTTCAATCTTATCTACAGAAATACTATCAGCCATCAAGATAACTAAGTTATCAATACTAGTTTTAATGTCATCTACATATTTGAATAAGAATAATAGTTTTAATAAATTGACATCTATTATTTCTAAGCCATTACCATTTTCTGCAGCTTTTTCAGCTCTTTCAATAACAGAACGAACAGAAGTATCTAAGAAACTATGTAAGGTATCATAGAAACCATACATTGGTACTAGTGTTAATTCATTTTTATCTTCAATATGTTGTGCAGATTCTTGGAAACCATTTAACATGGATCTTTCACCACTAGATTGATGTTTACCAGCATGACCATGTTTTCTAATTTCATTGAATACTTTTTGCATAATGATAAATTGATAAGGCACAAAAGGATAAATACAAATATATTCATCTTTTGAAGCATATCCCTTTAAATCTTTTAGTGCAGTATCAAATGCATACAAATTAGCCAAAGCATTATTATTGTTATCATACATTGTCCCTAAGACTTCTGTTGCTTCATCAGTTTTAGTTAATAAACGTTTTTCAATTACTTCACCAACTGAAGAAGAAGTTAAACTTAAACGTATTGGGAAACGAGCCATAACACGAGAGAATTCATCTGTACGCACTTTAATCATTTCATCTAGTGCTTCTTGACCTGTCGCAATAACCCAAACTTGTCCTCTACATTTTGATCCACATAGTTCAACAAATGATTGTAACTTTAGAATCATATTTCTATCTGTTCCAACATATTGTCCAACTTCATCAGCCATAAATACAAGTCTGAATCCTTTTGGCTTAGAATCAACATATGCTTTAATTTCATCAACTAAATCACTAGGTGTAAGTTCTAAATTACCTTTATCCGCAAACCATAATTCAGCATTTTCTTTATCCATTGCGCCACTTTCAACAGCAGAGTCAATAAAGTTTTTCTTTCTAAATCGATAAGATCCTCTAGCTTCTAAATATGATTTACCTACATTCTTTTCAAAAGCTTGTTTAAAAGCATCCATTTTCCCAATACTAGTAACATATTGTTCAAATCGAGCAAGATTTAAGTCTTTAGCATAAAAACCTAAATGATCATAAAATACTCTTGCAAAAGCACGAATAACTGAAGAGTCATCTTTTGTTCCTGTGCTTTCAGCATCAATATTAAAAAGAATTGTTTCTGTTGGTACTTGAACACTTTTTTGAATATTCATAAAAGATAATTGGTCATCAAATTTTTCTTCAAAATAATCAACTGTCTTTTTACCATCTATTTCTTTATTTTCTAATAAGTATGAAAGCATCTTTAAAAAGTGAGATTTACCACTTCCAAAGAAACCAGTAATCCATACACCTACATTATCTGTTGGCTCATCAAATGATTCACTGTATTCATTAAAGAATTTCGTAAAATGTTTCTTAAGTTCTGAAGTAACGACATATTCTTTTACTTCTTGCTTTACAACATCTTCTTTATCTTGTTCTACTTGTACGACGCCATTAATCTTACGATCAATATCATCTTTAAACATCTCTTTAATTTTCATTTTACCCCACTCCTTTAAATTATATTAAACGCACGATAATATTCGTTTGATTTCAAAATATTAAATAGTTTTACTGTATGACCATCAAATGTTCCAGGATATAAAACTACTATTGGTTTTTTACTATCATAATCTCTTTGTAATGTATTTAATAAAGCATGTACTCTAATAAATGGAAATGCTTTACCAACACCTGTTATAAGCAACAAGTCACTAGACTCATCATAGTTATTCATCACTTTCTCAGCAAACTTTTTAGCATCAATCAAATTATTAAATTGTTCTTCCAAGAATTCTTTTCCTTCTTCTTGTTCAATTTCATTTAATGTATCTAATATACCTTCATCTTCACATATTGCTAGAAATGTTTCATATAAATCTACTATTTGAATATTACATTTTAAGTTCTCATCTTTTAAGTGTTCATAAAAGTAGCGAACTGCCATTTCTTCCTTAGCTTTATAACAAAACATTTGGATATTTACTTCATTACTTAAACCTTTACCTTGAAGGAAATCTTCTTCTTGTATTCTCTTTTTTAATAAATCTAAGCGTTCTGTAATTTCTGTCATAGACTCTCCTTTAAGCATCCAAAAGCAACTAGTGCTTTAGTATTACCACTTCTAGTTATCGCTTCTTTTAAAGATAAATCTAAGATAATCATATTTAATACTTCACTTCTTGTATTATCTAGATATCCTACTTCTACTAATGTTTTCTTTAATACTTGTTTACATTTAGTAATTGTTAAATCACTCCAAGAAGCTACAGTATCATTTTGTTCTTCAAGTCTAGTAAAAAATGAATTCATATCTACTTTTGTAAAAGTCATATCTTTCACTCGATATTTTTCACCAATGACAGTAATCATAAAATCCCATACCAGTCTGTAATAATTCATCATTAGGAATAAACACGCTTGTTTTGCGACATCACTATTACTACTAGATACAATATTTACAAACTCATTTTTGTTATCTACTGCATTAAAACGAGCTAAACAAACTGTACAAATATTACCTAACATCTTTTCTGTAGGATATTGAAACAAATTATTTTCTATTACTTCTTGTTTAACTTGTTCATCATTTTTTTCTTCAGCCAGTAGTTTTGCGACAATTCTCATTTCATGAAACAAAAATTGTTCACGTGTTATTGTTCTATATTTAGTTTGTTCATTCATTGATAACTTACCTCACAATTTCCACAACATCATCAAAAGTACAATCTAAACAAGTACATATTTTGATTAATGTTTCCATTGATACTGTTTCATTTTTAGATAACTTAGCTAAAGTAACTGGTGTAAGATTAGCTGCTTTTGCTAAATCTGTTTTTTTCATTCCTTTATCTATTAAAAGTTTAAACAAACGATTATAACTTATTTGCATAGTTTTGCTCACTTTCTTAGCTATTATTATACTTCTTTCATGTATTCATTTCGATATATTTACTATGTTTTTTGTAAGAATTGATACACAAAAAGAAAGGACGGTATTACCGCCCAATGCATGTCTAATACTATCATGAGCCACCCTATTCACATTTAGTGACGCATCCCACATAATCGTATATCAGCTGTCCAGGGAAATTTTCAGCCTCGAAGTATTTTTAACCATTTAGTTTTTCTACTTTAAGTTTACATTTTTTCTTACAGAATGTAATGCCATAAATTAAAATGTTTGTAATGTCTTTATTTAATAAATATTGCGTATATCTTTTTTCTTTTATTTGATCTAATGCTTTGTCGCAAGCTTCTTCCATATCTACTTTTTCTTTTACATATTTCAGCTCTATAACAATACCTAAAGTAAGATCTTGTTTTTCGATGATGATATCTGCACGTCCTTCACCTGATTCTAAATTAGATTGTGCAGACCAATCATCATTACCTGTAAGTATTCCTGATAAAAAGTTATGATATGCATTTTCTTTTTCTATATCATTTCCTTCTGCATCAAATACACTCATAGAACGATTAAGCACTATATTTAAGGTTGTTTCTATTTTTTGTGTATCAGCTATTTCAAAGGAATGATATAACTCTTGGAATTTCGCAGTATTAGAACGTATATCTTCTTTGAACCATTCTTTTATTTGATTCTCATATATTTGTTTTATTTCTTTATTAGGAATAATTAATTTATATGATCCATCGTTATTAATGCCACAATGTGTTAAATAACCTGTGGTAAATAATACACTCCAGATATTTTCAATACTGTTATCTATTTCATCATAAGTTAAATCTAAGCGAAGAAACTTATCAATGGATTCACCATTAATCAATCTATCTATTTCATTTCTAGTCGAATTATTTGCTTTATCAATAAATCGTCTAATTAAATCATTTCCGCTTGTATTGACCCAAAAAGATTGAGGTTCAATATCAGAATTATTTTTCAACTTATTTACATAATAAATAACATCCCAAGGACAATAGATATCTGCATTTCCAAAATGATAACCATCATACCATTCTTTTACTTTTTTAAATTTATCTTCTGCACGATAATCTTTTAGAATATTTTTAACATCTTCTTCAGTAAATCCAAATTGTTCATCTAATTCTTGATCAACAATTGATAAAATCATAAAATTATTTAATCCCGTAAATATACTTTCTTTAGATACTCTTAAGCATCCTGTTAATACAGCAAATTCTAGATTATCATTTGTTTTTAAAGCATTTCCAAAGATTCCTCTCATTAAAGAAACCATTTCTTTATAATATCCATTACTAAATGCTTTATCTAAAGGAACATCATATTCATCAATTAAAATCACTACTTTCTTCCCAAAATGTTTATACAAAAGTTTTGATAAAATTTGTAAAGAATTTACTAAAACAGAATCATTCATGTTATACAAATTATCATTAATTCTAATCAATGATTGATAGATGGCTTTATCTTCATCTTCTAAATTTCTACTATCTTTTAAAAATTTAAATCTACTAGCTTCACTACCAATTAAATACATCATTTGATTTTTGGCTTCTTCATAGTTTAGCCCATCAACACTTTTTAAAGTTAAAAATATAACAGGATATTGTCCTAAATGTTTCTCACATAATTCTTTGTTAGAAGAAATATATAGACCATCAAATAAGGAAGGATTTGTACCAATTTCAAAGAAGTATTTAAGCATACTCATATTTAGTGTTTTACCAAAACGACGAGGTCTTGTAAAAAGATTGACTTCACCACAATTTTGAAATAGTTGTTCGATTAGTTTTGTTTTATCTACATAGTAATAATCATATGTACGTATTTTTTCAAAATTATCTACTCCAACTGGCAAATTCTTTAGTTTATTCATATACTTCTCCTTCCTATAATGTCTTTTTTATATTGTATCATAGTTAGATAACATCAATAGTATTCGTATTCTCTTCTAGTTTTTCTAATAGTTTCTTTAGTTTACCTGTTGTCATTGTCTTATTGTAATTTAAGCTATCACTTGTGATATGTAATACAGGATATCTAGGATGCTTTGTCTTTAAGATAAAGTGATTATCGATTAACCAATTAATGATGAGTTCTAAATCATCTCGACTAATATCTTGAAGTTTTCCATATTCTTTTATTTGATCTAAATTATTTTTAAATATCTTTTTACTACTAGCACCACGAAGTACATCTACTAGTGTAGTAATACCGTAATATTTCTTTTCACTAATATGATATAAGCAATTTAATATAATGTAGACAACTTGATTTAAGTCTTTATTTTGATAAATAACTTTCTTTGTCTCGGCTTGTTTGATTTGAACTTTCTCTTCTTCAATGATTACTGGTTTAACTTTCTTTTTCGTTAAACCAATAGGTTGTTGCTCATTCAGTTGTACATTTACATCAACAAGATTAAACATCTCATAATAATCTCTAGAAGAAATACTTCGATTACAACCCAGTCCATTACTTTGATAATTTGTACAACCTAAGAAGAATTCTTCTTTTCTTTGGGACTTCTTGACCACAAGATAACCATCTCGGCAAGAGTCACACTTAAGAATAGATAACTTACCTGCTTTATATTCATTAGTCATAAAACCACATACTTCAGGTTCATTTGTACAAAGATATAGTCTTAAGCCATATGCATTTTTATAACGATATTGAAGTGGATAGCCACATATAGGACACGTTTTTTTCGCAATACGACTCGTTACACTTTCTTCATTCCAGTTTCCTTTTAATACAACATTCTTATAATCTTTTTTAATTTCTAATAAGAATTCTGAAGGATTATTAACAGGTGCGACAATAAATACTCTATTTTTTGTTCTAGTTAGTGCTACATAAAATAATCGTCTTTCTTCTGCATAGACATAAGAATGATCTTCTTTAATTACTAGAGAAAGTACTGGATCATCTTCTATCTTAGAAGGAAAGCCATATGTTTCATTACGACCATTCAGGATAATGACATTATCATAACCTAACCCTTTAGATGCATGAGCTGTCATAAAAGTAATATTTAGTTTTGGATACTTAACGCATCTCACCTTATTTCCATGGTCAATATATTCAAATAAACCAGTTCTTTCTAAACGGTCACCATCAAAACCAAAACGACCAATTAATAAAATAGAAGAATTTTGTGGTTTACCTTCTTGTTTGTTATATTCAACAATTTGATCTAATGCTTTTACTACAGCAGAAGCTAATGCATAATTTGCACCAGTTCTTCTATCTGCATTTTGTGCTTTATATGTTTCATCATAGGTATAAATAATGACAGGATCTGTAATTGTTTTATTTGATTTTAGTTCTTTCGTTATCTGTGATTTATTCTTTTGTACAAAGTTACCAGCAATATCAATTACTTCTTGTGAGTTACGATAAGTATTTACAATCTTTAAGCGTTTAGCATAACCCACCTTTTGCTCAAATTGCGTAAATAATGTAATATCTGATCCACTAAAAGCATAGATAGATTGCCAATCATCTCCAACTGCAATAATCTTAGCATCGGTAACCTCAGATAGTGCTGTAACTAAGTCATATCTTTGTTTAGAAATATCTTGATACTCATCAACGATAATATATTTGAAATCCAGTTTCTTTTTCATGTCTTTGACTTCTTTTAATACTTTCGCTGATTTATTAATCATATCTTCAAAATCTACAGCATTATTTTCTTTTAAGTAACGCTCATATTCTAAGTAACAATCATTACAAATATTTAGAAATAATCTAGTACGTACATTTTGTGTCGCGTGATACATACGATTAAAATCGTCTATGTTATAACCATCTGTTTTAAAGTTTGTAATAAAACGACATACTAATGCGACTAGTTTGCGAATATAACGATTTTCTTCACCTGATACTAGTTTTTGCATGATTTCTTTATTAGAGCGAGGGCGTAATGAGAAACCATTATTTTCTAATTCTTCTTTTAAGTGATCTAAAAGAGAACGATGATCGTTATAAGATGAAAAAGTATAGATTAGTTTTGTGCCATGTGCTTTATGTAATTTCACTTTATCATTGATTGCTTTTTTATATGCATTTAGTTCATCATCACTAAAACGATTACTCTTACCATCTTCACTTATACCAAAATGTTCTACATAAGCAACTTTATCTCCTTCACGAATAATAAAATCAGGAGTATAAGGTTTTCTAGAAAACATAATGTCATATTTATAAATCGGTTCATATTCATAATCAATTTGATTGAGATAGAAAAAATTCGCTATTTCTACTTCTTGATAAGAACGCATAAATTCATTTTGAATTGTCACCATTTTCTTACTACGAGTATCAATAACTTGTCGCTTAAAATCTTCTAAGTCACTACGCATTGTAGAAAAATTGGATTGCGCAATCTTATTAAAGAATGCATTTAAGTCATTACCTTCATATGGTGCATCAAAATACGAACCGAAAAATAAGATTAGATTATTCACTAAGCTTTCATTTGTTAATATCGATTTTTTAAAGTAATCCCGTAATATAAAATATAACTTTGATGAATCTACAATATTTAACTTATCTGGTGATTCTTTATGTAGTATCGCATTCCCTGTCGAATGAAAAGTAGCGATAGGACAAGGGATCTTCATGTCTTGATTCAATTTATCTCTTAATTCTTGTACTGCTTTATTTGTAAAAGACACAACAAGGATTTGTTTTGGGTCTACTTGTTTCTTTTCTACTAAATATTTTACTTTTGCGGCTACAGTTGTTGTTTTACCTGCTCCAGCACCAGCAATCACAAGACAATAATCTTCATCTGTAAGAATTACTTTTCTTTGATCTTCATCTAGCTTAATTTTAGAATCTACTTCCTCTAATATATGATCTAAATATTCTTTTTCTTCACTTAATTCATGATCAATATAGTTTTCATTATGTTTATCTACAATTTTATTAAAATTCTTATATCTAGATATCGTATTTTTCACTTCAAGAACAGGAATATGATTCTTTGTACAATATGGTTCAAGCATATCATTTCTTTCTAACACCTTAAATTGATCAACTGTCCCTTTATATCCAATCAATTTGTCTTGATATTCACTTCTTGCGATATATTTATTTTGTGTAAGCAAAGAATCCATGAAATCTTTTAGATTCCATAGTTTTTGACATTCTGTATTTTCAAAAGATTGATGAGATATTTCACTATATTCATTTCTTTTCTTTTTCTTAAAGATTTTCGAAAATAACCCCATCTATTTACTCTCTTTCTTTTACACTTACAACCATTTTATCGCAATACAAAAAATATTCCTATACATCGAAATGTACAGGAATATTGAATGAATCATTTATTTCTTAGCGTTTGCAATAACTTTATCCGCTACATCTTTTGGTGCATCTTGGTAACGTTCAAATGATACCGTAAATTTACCTCTACCTTGAGTCATGGAACGAAGTTCATTTGCATAAGTTAAGATTTCTGCCATTGGCACTTCTGCTACGATTCTTTGATCACCATCTTCAGTAGTTTGCATATCCACAATCATACCTCTACGTTTTGTAAAGTCACCCATGATTGTTCCTGTATATTCTTCAGGAGCGATAACTTCTACTTTATCAATTGGTTCAAGTAATACAGGTTTTGCCTTAGGCATTGCGGCATTATATGCAAGTCTTGCGGCTTCTTTGAAGGCAACTTCTTTAGAGTCAACTGGATGATATGATCCATCATATAATGTAGCTTTTACACCAACAACTTTGTATCCAGCTAGAACACCTTTTTCCATGCAATCTCTTAAACCTTGTTCAACAGGTGGGAAGTATTGTTTAGGTACAGCACCGCCAAATACTTCTTCAGCAAATACCATATCTTCACTTTCTACTGGTTCAAAGCGTACCCATACATCACCATATTGACCAGCACCACCATTTTGTTTCTTATATTTACCTTGTGCTTCAGCTTTACCACGAATTGTTTCACGATATTGTACTGTAGGAACAGTTGTTGTTACTTCAACTTTATATTTAGTCTTTAGCTTAGAAAGAATTAAATCAATATGTTGATCACCTAGGCCATATAATACTTGTTCATGTGTTTCAGGATTCTTATCAAGACGAATTGTCTTATCTTCAGCACACATATTACGAATACCTACAGATAATTTATCTTCATCTGCTTTTGTCTTAGGCCAAATTGCATAACCAAGGTTAGGTTCTGGGAATTCAATTGGATCAAATTTAACAATTTTATTTGTTGTACATAATGTATCGTTTGTAGATGTATTTTGTAGTTTTACTACTGCACCAATATCTCCAGTAAATAATTTACCAACACCAATCTGATACTTACCATTTACAACATATACTTGAGCAACCTTTTCACTTACTTCTTTATTTGCATTATATACTTGTGAATCTGAATTTAAAACACCACTCATTACTTTTAAGTAAGATACTTGCCCAACAAATGGGTCGATGATTGTCTTAAATACAAATGCGGATAAAGCTTCATGTTCGTTTGTTTCTAAGTCAACACTTAATCCTTTTGCTGTAGTAGCGTGGATATGTCCTTTTTCAGCATAACTTGGGAAGTATTCTGTAATTAAATCCATCAAACGTTCAATACCTGTTTCATTAATGGCACTACCACAATATACAGGATGGATATCACCACTTCTTACACCAATTCTTAATCCTTTAGCTACTTCATGCATATCGAATTTTTCACCAGAGAAGAATTTTTCCATTAATGCATCATCAGTCATTGCAATAGCTTCTGCAATTTCACTATAGTATTCTTCTACTTGGCTAGCCATATCTTCTGGTACATCTTGTGGTTCATCATGGTTATCATAATACCAAGCTTTATTACGTAAAATATTTACTGATCCAACAACTGTTCCATCTTTAATAATTGGCATTTCAAATGGAATAACTGATTTACCAAATTTATCTCTTAAAGCAGCATATGTATCTTCAAATGAAGCATTAGGGTCATCCATCTTATTAATAAAGAAGATTGTAGGAAGCTTTCTCTTAGTAACTGCTTCTTTATATGCTCTTTCTGTACCTGATTCGATACCTTCTTTAGCATCCACAACAATTAATGCATTATCACCAACTGTTAATCCTGTCACTTCTTCACCTTCATAGTCCATATAACCAGGTGTATCAATAAAGTTAATTTTCTTATCTTTCCATTCAACTGGTGCCAAATGGCAATAACAAGATAATCCTCTCTTACCTTCGTCAGCGTCAAAGTTTAAAGCCGTTGTACCATCACTTGCTTTACCAAAGCGTTCAATTGCTTTTGTAAAATGTAAGCAAGCTTCAGCGACTGTGCTCTTACCAGCTCCAGAATGTCCTAGTAAAACGACATTACGTACATCTAATGATAAATAGTCTTTCATATCGCTTCACCTACTTTAACAAGTCCTTTAGGTCTTCAAAACATTCTTTACGAACATAATGAATCGCTAAGTTTCCTTGATAATCTTTCTTTGTTTTATCAGCACCATGTTCTAATAAGAAACGAACAAGTTCTGGATATCCAATATAAGCAGCTCTCATTAATGCTGTACATCCTTTATTATCTTCAGCATTTACATCTGCTCCAGCATCAATCAAACATTTCATTTCATCTAATTTATAAGCATTTGTCGCTTCCATTAGAGCAGTTCTTCCCTGTTCATCTTTAGCATTAACATCAGCACCTTTACCAATTAAATAAGTTAATACTTCTGTTTCACCAAGTAAAGAAGCTCTCATTAACGCTGTTCTACCTTTATTATCATGTGAATTTACATCAGAACCAGCATGTTCTAGCATTCTACAAATTTCTAAATGACCTTTTTTAGCAGCACCCATTAGAGCTGTTTTATTATTTTTATCACGAGCTCTAACATCTGCTCCATTATCTAGCAAAAAGCGAACAATATTATCATAACCTCTTTTAGCACTACGCATTAATGCTGTTCTACCGTCACCATTTGCTACATTAACATTTGCACCTTTAGAAACCATGGCACATACCTTTTCGAAGTCGCCTCTAGCTGCTGCATCGAAAAATTCTTGATTGATTTGATCCATATAGATATCCTCCTTTTAAAATGATATGGACAAAAAAGGCGGACGCATACGTGCTCCACCTTAAAAGAACATTAAATTGTCATCATGAGAAACCCTGTCCAAAAGACGTACCTCTTTTGTAGGCAAGTTAAGTACAACAAAAATTGTCTTTCCTGTTTCTAACATGATCTTTCAACTCCATTCTTGTCTATGCCTTTATTTTATCGAATTCGTATAATCATGCAATACTTTAGGATGTGATTTATCTAAAAAAATACAAATAATTTTTAAATTTATGAAAACGTTTACATTATTGTTCTTTATTCACATAAATTGTTTGTGTTGGATAAGCTATTCCAATACCATTTTCTTTAAATCTAGTGACAATTTCTCCTCTTGTTAAACAAGCAATAATATAGCTATCCGCTACCGACTTACCCTCTACAAAGAATGCAAGATCGATACCACTCTCATTTAAATTCTCTGTAAATACTAAGCATTCTCTATCTTTTATACCGTATTTCGATTCAATCTCATGTACGATTTCTTTAATAATTTTCATTGCTTTTTCAAAATCTGAATCATAAGTAACAGAAACATAGATTTTATTTTTATAATGTTGTGCAGAACGATCTTCAATCACCGCATTATTCATTACACTATTTGGAATAATGATATTCGAGCAATTTACTGATTCAATCACAATATGTCTAAAATTAATTTCTTTAACTACACCATTAATATTTTTTTCTGGTAATGAAATAAAATCTCCAATATGAAATGGTTCATACATTGCCAAAAAGAAACCACTGATATAGTTACCAAAACTTTCTTGTGCCGCTAAACCTACAATAACAGCGATAATACTTGTCGCACCTAATATTCCTGTACCAAGGGATTTCATTGGCTTAATTTCAGATAAAATTGCAAATGAAGCAAGTATATAAATAACTGCTCTTATTGTTTTAAATGCATATTTATATGCTGTAATACGTGTAGGTGTATATTTCTTTTGAATATACTTTTGGAATTTTTTGATCACCGTAACAATAATCATTGTTACAATTAGAATACTAATTGCATATATTGCAAAACTGATAAATCCATCCGCAAATAATTCTTTATCGATTCTTTCTAACATATTTCTACCTCAAATAATTATTATACATTTTATATTGTGGCATATAACTTTCAACATAATCATAAAATTTCTTTGAATGATTTTGTACAAGAAAATGAACATATTCATGTAATAAAACATACTCAAATGCTTCTATAGGATAATGAATTAATCTTGTACTCATTGTAATAGAATGCTTTAAAGGATAACATACACCCCATTTACTTTTCATGTATCTAACTTTAATTTCTGGTAAAGGTAAATGATACTTTTGACATATCTTTTCATCCCATTCTTTTCTATATACGTTAATTAGTTCTAATATCTTTTCACTTGCATAATTCCTAAATAATTTTTCTAAATATTCTTGATCATTTTTAGGAGCGAATATATATAAAGATGTATCTGTTTCCATAATTTTTGCCTTTTTACTATATGCATAAACAACATCTTTCTTTTTTCCAAAGATATATATTTCTTTCTGATTTAGTTCAGAATTTACATCTTTCTTTTTTTCTATCTTCTTTTTACTATCTAAAATCCATTTTTCTTTAGAATAAATAAACTTCATTATCTCTGCTTCACTCATCCTATATGGAGCATTACAATATAAAACTCCATCTTCATGAAAACGAAGATATAAATTTTTATTCTTCTTTTTTTCAATTATTACATTTACTTTTTCATTGCCTATATCTAGTACTATTTTCTTCATTAGTAATCATTATACATGAAAAGACTGGTTGGAGCGTGTGGGCTATTATAGAAGTTCTTTCGTTCGGTGATTTTATCAAATTATATGAACTATATTATTCAAATAAAAATGATCCAGCACTTGATTTATTATGGTCTCTTAAATTTATCAGAAATGCATCTGCTCATAATAATTGTTTGCTTAATTCATTAAGAATACCTTATTCACATTCAAATATAACCAAAGATGATGAAATCACAACCACTAAAAAAATAGTAACGTATATATCTAAAATTCCAAATATAAATAATAAAACTTCCAGAAAAAAGAAGATATGTAATCCAGTTATACATGATTTCATTGCATCCATAATTTTATTTGATTTAGTTTGTGGTAGTAACGCTCTATATGAGAAAACCTTTAAAAACCTTAATAATCTTTTTAAAATAAGATTTTTAAAACATAAAGAATATTTTACGAATGATTCATATTTAATCTCTTTGTACAATTTTTGTGTAAAATCATTGATTTTATTAAAGAAAAACATAAAAATATCTATGGTGAACAAAAGCACTAGCTTTATACAGAGAAATGCCTGCGTTTCTCTGTTTTTTTTGTAAGCTATGCATACAAAATTATAAATCTATGCGTAATTACCTACGTACAGAAAAAGACTACTCCAAATTTGAATAGTCTTTCTTCCGACCTCAAGGTCAATTCACAGTTATTTTATACAATGTAGCAATAACTTAGTCAAAAAAAGGATCAGTATACTCTACTATTTGAAAAGTATACGTAAATTATTCATTAACGAAGAATAGCAGAATTAGATACACTAATCCTGCTATTCAATCTGCTCATAGAGCCATTTGTACACTTAATTTAACATGCATTTCAGTTTTATTTCAACAAAAAAAACATCTTCACCCTATTCGCTGAAGTAAAAAGTTAAATGCAACTTCTAAATACCGCAAATTGCATTTACTCTT
>CAVAZS010000049.1:0-15665 GCA_963593385.1 Lachnospiraceae bacterium
AGCGATATTATAGTCACCATAGAAACTGAAATGCAGTGAACAAGTTAACGCTTTGATCAGAACACGCTGAAGCTGAAAGGCCTTTCTAGAGAGTTGTCATTTGGTGAAAGACAACAAGGAACACAGTTATCAGTATCCTCTGTGAGCAACGCTCTGAATTAAGTAAGATGCGCCGGCCCCTCCGATATCAGGGTAATCGTTGTTGGACGAGAAAGTGGTCAGTATTTTTACTGACAAGCAAAGTGGTACCGCGGAAGTTATAGGCTTTCGTCTTTGCATCAATTGATGCTAAAGATGTGAGCCTTTTTGTTTCTTGATGATCAGTTTCGTTTGATAAGCCAAATTGGCAGAAGGGGAAACACATGAACAGTTTATTTATCTTATTATTCGCAGTGGTCGTTCTGTTAGCAGGTTACTTGTTATACGGAAGATGGCTCGCTAAAACTTGGGGAATTGATTCAAAAGCAGACACTCCTGCTACACGCTATAACGATGGAAAAGATTATTCACCTTCTAGTCGTTTAACAGTATTCGCACATCAATTTTCATCTATCGCTGGTGCGGGACCTGTACAAGGTCCAATCTTAGCAGCAGTATTTGGATGGGTACCTGCATTACTTTGGCTATTGATTGGCGGCGTATTCTTCGGTGCATTACAAGATTTTTCTGCTTTATATGCATCTGTTAAAAACGATGGTAAATCAATCGGTTTGATTATTGAACAATACATTGGTAAGAAAGGACGTAAGTTCTTCACATTGTTCTGTTGGCTATTCTCACTATTAGTTATTGCCGCATTTACATCTATGACATCTTCCACATTCAATGGATTTGTTACAGGAACAGATGGAACAGTTACACGGAACTTCAATGGTGCAGCAGCAGCTACAATCTCATTCTTATTTGTAGGATGTGCGATCGTATTCGGATTGATTCAAAAGAAATTTCCTAATTTAAAAGAATGGCATAAGGTTGTTATCTCACTTGCATTCATTGTATTCATGTTCGCTGCAGGCATGAAAATGCCAGTATATTTAACAGCAACTCACTGGAATTATGTCATCATGGCTTACTTATTTGTCGCAGCAGTAGCTCCTATGTGGTTACTCATGCAACCACGTGACTATATGACAACATTCATGTTCATCGGAATGATTCTTGGTGGTGTTGGTGGCGTATTGATGGGACATCCTGAAATGAAATTAAATGCATTCAATGGATTTGTAATCACAAGTTCTACAGGTGCTAAATCTTATATGTTCCCTACATTATTCGTAACTATTGCGTGTGGAGCTATCTCTGGTTTCCATTCCCTTGTTTCATCTGGAACATCTTCTAAGACAGTATCTAATGAAACGGACATGTTACCAGTTGGTTATGGGGCAATGATTCTTGAAACATTACTTGGTGTTATCTCATTGATTGTTGTTGGTGCAGTCGCTGTAAATGGTGCAGTACCAAGTAATCTCACCCCTTTCCAGATTTTCTCTCAAGGTGTTGCTGGATTCTTAGAAAAATTCGGCATTCCTATTAGTGTCGCAAATGTATTTATGACAATGTGTATCTCAGCTTTAGCTCTTTCGACTTTAGACTCTGTAGGTAGAATTGGAAGACTTTCTTTCCAAGAACTATTTACATCTGATGAACCAGAAAAAGAAATGCCAGCATGGAAAAAGGTTGTTTCTAACCAATACTTCGCTACAGCTATTACTCTTGTATTAGGTTATATATTATGTCTTGGTGGATATTCTAATGTATGGGCATTATTTGGAAGTGCAAACCAATTATTAGGTGCTTTGGTATTAATCTCTATCGCAGTATTCATGAAGGCAACAAACAGAAAATCTAGAATGTTCTATTTACCAATGATCTTCATGTTCTGTGTTACATTTACAGCTATCACATTAAATGTAATCACAAATGTTCAAGCTTATATGAATGGGACAGCAGTATTCCTAGTAAATGGTTTACAATTAATTGTAGCGTTATTCTTAGTTGTACTCGCTATTATTGTAGCAGTACACTGTGGTACGATTTTATTCTCTATCGGAAAAACACCAGATAACGCAAAAGTAGAAAAAAATAGAAAGCAGGTAGCATAACATGGCAAAAGAATTAGATTGGAAAAATATTGGATTTCTATATCGTCAAACAGACAAACGTTTCGTATCAAACTTTAAAGATGGCAAATGGGATGAAGGTACTTTATCATCTGATGCCCAAGTTACATTAAACAAATCCGCTGGTATTCTTCAATATTGTCAACAAGTATTTGAAGGAATGAAGGCATATCGTTGGGAAGATGGAAGTGTTGTTTGCTTCCGCCCTGACCAAAACGCAAAGAGAATGTATGATTCTGCACAAAGAATCGAAATGCCTCCAGTACCTGAAGAACTATTCTTAAAGGCAATCGATGAAGTTGTTAAGGCAAATGTTGATTGGATTCCTCCATACGGAAGTGGTGCTTCACTTTATATTCGTCCATATGAATTCGCAACAGGTGTTGTAATCGGTGTAAACCCAGCAGATGAATATCAATTCCGTGTATTCACTACTCCAGTTGGTCCTTACTATAAAGGTGGTGCTACTCCTATCGCACTACAAGTATCTGATTTTGATAGAGCTGCTCCTCGAGGAACAGGTGCAGTCAAAGCTGGTCTAAACTACGCAATGAGTTTGCATTCTTCTGTTCTTGCACATCAGAATGGTTTCTCTGAAAATCTATATCTTGATCCCGCAACACGTACATATGTAGAAGAAACTGGTGGAAGTAACGTTATCTTTGTTGATAAAGACAATACTCTCGTTGTTCCAAAGAGTGATTCTATTCTTCCTTCTATTACACGTCGTTCTGTTGTATATGTTGCAGAACATTATCTCAACCTCAAAGTTGATGAAAGACCTGTTAAATATGAAGAAATTAAGAATTTTAAAGAATGTGCACTTTGTGGTACAGCTGCAGTTATTTCTCCAGTTGGTAAGATTGTAAATCACGATGAAACAATTGAAATTCCTACAGGTATGGAAAAAGCTGGTGAAGTTGTATCTAAGATTTATGAAACTCTCACAGGCATTCAATCCGGTAAGATTGAAGCTCCAGAAGGTTGGATTAGAAAAATAATGTAATCTTTTAAAAAAAGACTATCTAAAATTTGTTGAGGTACTAGTTGTATTAGTACCTCTTTTTGTCATGCTTATGATAAAAGGATAAAAAAGAAAACAGAAATATTATGGTTTGCACCCTTCTACTTCTGCCATCTCTTTATGACATTTTTATGATAAGTTATCATTCCGAACACTCCAAAGACTTAAATATAAGTTTTTTATTTAGATTTATATTCTTTACAGATAGAAGTAAATGGACATTTATCACATTTAGGATTTCTAGCATGACATAAATAGCGACCAAAGAAGATAAATTGGTGATGCGACTTAATCCATTTATCTCTTGGTATTTTCCTTTTTAGTTTTCTTTCTACATCTAGCAAAGAATCATCTTTTTTCGCTAAACCTAAACGTTTAGATACACGATTCACATGAGTATCTACTGCTAAAGAAGGAATGTTATAGCACTCACTTAATATGACATTTGCACATTTTCTTCCTACTCCAGATAAAGTTGTTAATTCTTTCATTGTATTTGGTACAACACCATCATATCTAGTTGTAAGTTCTTTTGCCATTTCTTGAATAGCTTTTGCTTTATTACGATATAAACCTAACGAACATATTTCTTTTTCAATATCTTTTATATTTGCATTAGCTAAACTTTCAGCTGTTGGATACTTTTGAAACAATGATTTAGTCACTTTATTTACAGATACATCTGTTGTTTGAGCGCTTAGTATTACGGCTACAACCATCTCATAATTATTCTTATGATCTAGTTCACATCTAGCATCAGGAAATAAAATATCTAGATTTTCTAATATTTCATTAATCGACATATTTCCCCGTTTCAATCATTTCCAATGATACATTTTTATCACGCCAATTTGCTAATATGCGATCAATATAGGAAAAATTAAGTTTTTGATAAGCACTAGCTGAACGTAATGCATAAATAATCATTTGCTTATCATATATACGATTCCACTCATTAATCTTTTGCATTTCTAGTTGTGTTAATGGTCTACCAAATTCTGTTTCAAATACATCAAATAAAGGACTATCCATCACTTGTGTTTCTCTAGCAATATCTGTATCAAATAAACCATTTAATGAGAAATTGACTTTACTACCCTTCACACGTATATCTAAATATTTTTTAGCACATAAACCACCAAGTACCATATCTAAATCATGTGTAGACAACTTAGTTTTTTCACTCAATAATTCCGTTGTAATCATAATTTGATGTTCATTTAAAAAGTCAATTAATAAAACAACAATCATATCTGTATGTGATAAGTTTAATAATTCCATATTATCTAATAACCAATCACGATGATTTACATATTTTTGTTCATACCATTTCATTTCATGTACCTCTATGTTTCTTAACTTCATTGTCAACTCTTACTAAACAATGTTAAAATTTAGAATATGTTAAAGAAACTTTTATTTACTTTCTTAGTACTTTTAGTACTTTATAGTGGAATTATCGTTGGCTATGCTGTTTTTGAACCAACTTCATTAGATGCGTCTATGTCAAATTTATCTTTATATGACATCATTGATTATGCATCTGTACGTGATTATACATTAAGTGATCAAACTGGTGATATCCATTATTACTATTTCTGTTCTCCAGAAAATAACGATTGTATCTATATTCAAAATACAGTTTTAAAAACAATAGAAACAGAAGAAAAAATCGATTTATCTTCTATTCTAGAATATGTTGATATCACAGATTTAATTGATAATCTTGAAATCAATACACTTAAAGCTGAGTGGTCTGTTAATAGCATTCCTGCTTTTATTGCATGCCACGTTGAAGATAACACTATCGTTATTGATCAAGCAATTTCTTCTTCTAATAACTCAATGCTAACAAAAGATGAAATTAAATTATGGCTAATCCAAAGTGGTATTATCCAAAATAAATTAGTTGAAACACCTAACCCTTAACATCCTCATAATGTTCTAATGGTAAATCTGACCATAGATTCTCTAAACGATATTGGTTTCTTGCGTCTTCAGTAAAGATATGTACAACAACTGTATATAAATCTACTAAGATCCAAGAACTTTTATTATCGCCTTCACGAGTACGTACTTCGTATCCTTCTTTTCTTGCGGCTTCAATTAAATCATCGGCTAAAGATGCCGCATGTCTTACATTCTTAGCTGTTGCAATGACAAAGTAATCACTAAACGGACTAGTTTCATGCATATCAATCGCAATGATATTTTCAGCTAATTTTTCTGATAATTTCTTTTCTGTAAATTCTAATAATTCTCTCATATTTCCCTTTTCCTTATTTCACAGGATATTTTATAGCATTTTTAATCATTTTATCTTGGACAATTTCATCCATATCCAAATCTAATTTATCTAGCATTTGTTGAGCATAAATAATGACATCTGCTAATTCTTCTTTTACATGCTCTAAATCATAACTATCATCATCCCATTGAAAACATTCTAGTAGTTCTGCAGCTTCAATAGAAATAGATTTAGCTAGATTACTAGGTGAATGAAATTTATCCCAATCTCTTTCATCAATAAAATCGCGAATAATCTTTTTTGTATCATCTCTCATTTTTACGATATTCTTCACTTTCTTTAATACAAAGATCAAAACCTTCTTTTAGATTTTTCTTACTTAAATTAATTTCTTTTGATGAGTCATATCCTCTTGTTGGTTCACATTTATCAGCGATATACAATATTTTTGCATAGTCACTTTTACCTGTTCCTAGAGTATGATGCCATATCGCATTTAATACCTTTTGATTATGTAATCCCATTTCTTTTTTTAAGAAGAAGATTGCTGTTTCACTATGCCAAACTTTTGGACTCATTGAAGTAATTGTCGATTCATATATATCTAATAAAGTTTTACCCCATTCATCCGACTTATTTTTTGTAATGTCATGTAGCATTCCCATTGTACTAGCAATATAAATATCTAAACCATGTGTTTTAGCTAAATCAACACATACATCTCTTACTGCTAAAGAATGTTCATATCTATGTTTATTACAATGAAATTCCACAGCACTTTCAAAATAATATCCATTTAAAAGTAATTCTCTTCTCGTTCTTTTATCACATAAATAATATGATCCTTGACGAATTTCCTCTTCATGCATATTTGACGCATTTTTATACAAAATTACATCATCTACATTTTTATGATAATCTAGTTTTAACTTACGATATGGACTAATTGCTTGCTTTACAAGCTTTATTCTTTCATCTTTTGATAAAGTAGCTTCGCCTTCAACTTCAAAAATAACATAGGATAAATGTTCTTTTCTTTGCCAAACTAAAGCTTCTTTTAATTCTTGTTCAGAAATTGGATCAAATATCCCTGTAAAAATACCTATTTTACTCATGGTAAGATAATTTTAGGTTCTTTTGCTTTGCGATACAAAACAACAATTCTACCTATTTTTTGTACAACTTCACTTTTTGTATTCATTGCAAGATCAAAAATAATTTCATCTGTATCTTCACTTACTGTTTTTAATAATTTAATTTTTACTAATTCATGTGTTCTTAAAGCATCATCTACTGTTTGAATTAAATTATCACTTAAACCATCTTTACCAATTTGAAATAAAGCTGGTTCAGTTTGTGCTAAAGAACGTAAATAACTTTTTTGTTTTCCTGTTAACATTAAAACATCGCCTTTCTATATGTAATATTCACTCCACTTGGAACTGTAACTTCTATTGTTTTGACATCTCCTTTGACACTTACCCATCCTAATCCATCAATAACAATATCTTCTTTAGGATAAGATTTCGCAACTACTTGTTTCTTAAAATCTTTTTTAATTGGTGTAGGAGACAATACATCACCATAATGTTTATCCCATAATTCATCTGCTCTTTGTATTTTAGAACGATGAGGTTCATTCATATGTTCCCCAATATAAAATACAACTGAAGCTTTAGTAACATGTTTAAAATCAATACGACATAAACCACCTATCGCAAAGCTTTGATCTTCATGAATTTGATAAATCATTGGTTTTACTTCTTTTGTAGGTATTAATTCTTTTAAATCTTTCTCATCAACCTTCATTAACATGCTATGCTCTACTTCAAAACCAGGTGTATCAATCCATGTCATACCATCTTTTTTTATCTTATTTAATGCAAGAGTCGTACCAGGATATCTACTACTTGTTACAATATCTTCTCCTAGTAGTGCATTTAATAATGTACTTTTACCAGCATTTGCTTTACCAATCACGATAATATTACGATGATCATAGAATTTCTTAATACTTTCAAGTACGGCATCTCTACCTTCACCTGAATGAATAGAAGTAAATACAAGTTCTTTCACCTTGATTTGATATTCTTTTAATCTTGTGAAAATAAATTGTGCTATTTTTTGATTACTTATAGACTTTGGTAAAAGATCTCTTTTTGTCGCAACAAGAATAATATCTCTATCTGCTAATTTCTTAGCCATACCTTGAATCATACTTGATTCAAAATCAAATAAATCAACAACCCAAACAATTAATCCTTCTTGTTTCTCTATTTCTTCCATCACAAGATGAGAATCAATACCTTCTCGCATTGATACTGTTAAATCGCCATAATGAATTAATCTAAAACATCTTTGGCAATATGTAGCATCTAGTTTAGGAGAATAACCTAATTCATCTTTATGTTCGTTTTGTAATACAGCACCACAACCACTACAAATAGCCATTTAGTTTTCCTCCTCATCAAATAAAGATATCTTTTCTACATCTTCATGTACTACTTCTTCTTCAGTCACATTTGCTGGTTTATCTACAATACGGCATTCATCAATACCTTTTTGTTTATACCAATTTCCTGTTAGTTCTAAAGGACTTGCAAATAATGTATCTGTAGCTTTTAATGGGATGTCACTTGCCTTCAAGTCACATTCTTCTTTACCATTAAAGAAATGAATTGTATCAAATGAAGAAATTGTGCTCATATAAATAATTTCTTGTGGATTTGATTTCACTTTTTTCGCAATTAAACTACCTTTAACAGGACGATTACCTTCTTGTATATCTGATAATTTAACGCGTTTCATTCCCCCTGCTTTAGTTAAGAATAATAAAGCAGAAGTATCTTGATCTACTGTACAAGCAGAAGCTAGCTTATCACCTTTTCCTAGATTTAAACCTTTAACACCTTTACTCTTTACACCTGTTGCAGGAATATCACTGATTTTATATCTAGCTGCATAACCTTCTTTAGACACAAGAACGACATCTTGTCCTTCATATCCAACAAAAGCTGCACTCAGTTCACTACCACTCGCAAGATTCATTGCTGGTATAACTCTTGAATTTCTTTGAACAGACCACTCTTTTACTGGTGTTTTCTTAATTTGTCCATTAGATGAAATTGTTAAGATATATGCATATGTATCAAAACGATTTACTAAGATAACATTTTTAATCTTATCATCACCATCAATACGGATAACTTTATTTAAGTGCATACCCATATCTTTCCATTTGGCTTCTTCTATTTGCCAAACTGGTAAGAAAGCATAATTTCCTTTAGAAGTAAATAACAGTAATGTATCTAAAGTATCACAAGATATTGAACCAATTAACTCATCGCCTTCTTTTTTACCAGTTAAAGTTCCTTCACTAGCTGTATAGGAACGCATAGATACACGTTTCACATAACCATCTCTACTTACAGTCACAACAACTTTTTCACTTTGAATCATGCTTGTTCGATCAATAACAATTTCAGAGATTTGATCTTCAATCTTTGTACGTCTATCATCGCCATATGCATCTTTTACACTTCTTAGTTCTTTTACAATAACTGATTTTAGTACATTTACATTTTCAATAATTGATTTTGTTTCTTCAATTTGATTCACAAGTTCCGCAAATTCTTGTCTTAAATCCATGATATCTGTATTCGATAAACGATATAAACGTAAAGATACAATTGCTTCAGCTTGTATTTCATCAAAGCCAAACTTTTCACTAATTCTTCTTTTCGCATCCCCTTTATCTTTAGAAGCACGAATTTCAGCAATAATCTCATCTAAGATGGATACAGCTTTCATTAAACCTTCAATGATATGGCATCTAGCTTCCATGCGGTTTAGTTCATAGCGACTTCTTCTTAAGACAACATCTTTTCTAAATTCAATAAATGCATCTAGCAAGCCTAATAAACCAACTTGAACTGGTCTTTGATCAATAATGGCCACATTGTTATAGTTATAATAAATTTGTAAATCAGTATTCTTAAAGAAATAATTTAAGATTAATTCATCATTTGCATCTTTTCTAATATCAATAACAATTCTTAAACCATTTCTGTCCGATTCATCTCTTACATCTAAAATTCCATCAATGTCTTTTGCTAAACGAATCTCATCCATCTGTTTAACTAGTTCACTTTTAATGACTTCATATGGAATTTCTGTTACAACGATTTGTTTACAAGTTTTTGCATCAATAACTTCTGTTTTAGCACGTACAACAATACGTCCTTTACCTGTAGTAAAAGCATCTTTAATACCTTGTTTACCTTGAACAATTGCACCAGTTGGGAAATCTGGACCAGGTAAGTATTGCATTACTTCATCTAGTGAACACTCTGGATTTTGCAAACGATAAATTGTTGCGTCAATAACTTCCTTCATATTATGAGGAGGCATATTTGTTGCATAACCTGCCGCAATACCAGTAGCACCATTTACTAACATTACAGGAAAAGGAACAGGTAATACTGTTGGTTCATTTTCTGTATCATCAAAGTTAGGTGTCATTTCTACTGTATCTTTATCAAGATCATCTTCCATGACTTGTGTAACTTTTGCTAAACGAACTTCCGTATAACGCATCGCAGCTGCTGGGTCATCATCAATAGAACCATTATTACCATGCATATCAATTAATGGTAAACGAACCTTCCAATCTTGACTCATTCTGACCATCGCATCATATACAGAAGTATCACCATGAGGGTGATAATTACCAATAACAAGACCTACCGTCTTAGCACTCTTACGATATGGATGATCCCAAGTATTTCCATCATGATACATTGCATATAAAATACGTCTTTGTACAGGCTTTAGACCATCTCTAGCATCTGGTAACGCTCTTTCTTGAATAATATATTTAGCATATCTACCAAAACGATCACTCATGATATCTTCAAGAAGAGCAGGTATATATTTAGTTGTGTCTACTATTTCTTTTTTCTTTGCCATTACTCGCCCACCTTAAAGCTGTCTTCTAATGTAAATTGAATGTTATTTTCAATCCATTTTCTTCTTAATTCTGCTTTATCTCCCATCAATGTGGATACTCTTCTTTCCGCAAGTACACCATCATCAATGCCTACTTTTATTAATGTTCTTGTTGTTGGATCCATTGTTGTTTCCCAAAGTTGAGAAGCATTCATTTCACCAAGTCCTTTATATCTTTGTACTTCTGCTTTACCAAATTTCTTTTTTAATTCTTCTAATTCTTCATCTGTATAGCAATATTCTGATTGTTTACCTTTAGTAACTTTGTATAAAGGTGGTAAAGCAATATAAACCATTCCTTGTTCAACTAGAGGACGCATATAACGGTAGAAGAAAGTTAATAAAAGAATTTGAATATGGCTTCCATCGTCATCGGCATCGGTCATGATAATAATCTTGTTGTAATTACTTTCTTTATAATCAAAATCTGCACCAACACCAGCACCTAAAGCATAAATTAAAGTATTTAGCTCTAAATTCTTTTCAATATCACTCATTGTACATTTTTCAGTATTTAGTACTTTACCACGTAATGGTAATATTGCTTGATAACGTGAATCTCTACCTTGTTTAGCACTACCTCCGGCAGAATCACCTTCGACTAAAAATAATTCTTTAATTGAAGGATCTTTTGTTTGTGCAGGAGCCAGTTTACCAGAAAGCATCTTTTCGCTCTTTCCTGCTTTTTTCCCTTTTCTAGCATCTTCTCTAGCTTTACGTGCTGCTTCACGTGCTAAAGACGCTTTCATCATCTTACGAACTAAGTTATCACTTTGTTCCTTATTTTCCTCTAACCAATATGCCAATTTATCTGATACAACCGCATCAACAGCTTGTTTTGCTTGTGGAGTACCTAATTTTCCTTTTGTTTGTCCTTCAAATTGTAATAATTCTTCAGGAACAGAAATAGATAATATTGAAGTTAGACCTTCTCGAACATCACTACCTTCAAGATTTTTATCTTTATCTTTTAATAACCCATATTTTCTAGCATAATCGTTCACTGCTTTTGTAAATGCTGTCTTATACCCTACTTCATGGGTACCACCATCACCTGTACGAACTAAGTTAACAAAACTATATGTATTTTCTTGATAATCATCTGTATATTGAAAAGCTACTTCTACTTTAATGCCTAATGATTCACCAGAAAATAATACTGGTTGCATTAATACAGTACGATCTTCATGTAAGTAGTCTAAGAAAGAAATTAAGCCATTATCATAGCAGAATGTTTCAGATACTGGTGTCTTACCTCTTTTATCAGTAACTGTAATCGCAATTCCACTTAATAAGAACGCTTCTTCACGTGCTCTTTCACATACTGTATCAAATTTAAATTCAGTTGTAGAAAAAATAGTTGAATCAGGTAAGAATGTTACTTTTGTACCACTCTTATTGGTATTACCAAGATTTTCTAGTTTACCAATCTTTTTATCACCATGATCAAAACGCATTCTTACAAGTTTTCCATCATGTGCTACTTCAACAACTAGCCACTCACTTAACGCATTAACAACAGAAGCACCTACACCATGTAAACCACCTGCCGTTTTATAACCGCCGTCACTTGTGAACTTACCACCCGAGTGCAAAATTGTAAAAATAACTTGTAGTGTATTCATGCCACTAGCATGCATCCCAATAGGCATACCACGGCCTTCATCTTGTACAGTGCAACTACCATCTGCTTCTAAAGTGATACTAATTTTTTTACCAAAGCCATTCAAAGCTTCATCTATAGCATTATCAACAATTTCCCAAATTAAATGATGCAATCCACGGCTATCTGTAGAACCAATATACATACCTGGTCTTTTTCTAACAGCTTCTAAGCCTTTTAATATTTGAATGCTATCATCTTCATATTTTTTATTTACTGTCATTGTTTGCTCCATTTCAACCACATTATTATACTAAAACAACGCCTTTGTACAATTGATTTTCTTAGGAAGTTTCATCATATTTTATACTCTATGCTAAAATAACATCTGGAGGTAATTTATGAAAACTATCCTTGTTATTATTTTAAGTTATTTATTTGGTTCTATTCCTTGGGGACTAGTTATTGGAAAAGTATTTTTTCATAAAGATATAAGAAAAGAAGGTTCTGGTAATATCGGTGGAACAAATGCTGGTAGAGTTTTGGGTAAACCAGTTGGTATGTTAGTCATCATTTTAGATGCCTTAAAAGGTTTCTTTGCCATGTTATTAGCATATAAATTAGCTAATAATGCAATTATTTTTGCAGGACTAGCATGTTGCATTGGACATTGCTTCCCTATTTTCACTAAATTTCATGGTGGTAAAGCTGTCGCAACAACATATGGTTTCTTACTTGGTATCGCAATACTCATGAATGGACAATATTTTTGGCAATTTTTCTTTCCAATCATTTGTTTCTTAATTATTTTGTATTTTACAAAAATGGTATCTGTCGCAAGTATTTCTTCAATACTTATTGCGTCAATTACAAGTTATATCATTAATCCAAACAAAATGATTCCTCTAGCAATCTTTATTCTATGGATTTTAGTTACATATCGTCATAAGAGTAATATTGAAAGAATCAAAAATGGTACTGAAAGTAAAATTAAGTGGATGTAATCTATGGGTGAAATAAAAACATTTACATTAGATATTAAGCCTTTAAAACAAAGTCCTAGAACAGTTTATGTATATTTACCAAACAACTATAGTGAAAAAAGAAAAGCTAAATATGATGTTTTATATATGTTTGATGGTCATAATCTTTTCTTAGATAGTGTAGCTACATTTGGCAAATCATGGGGTATGAAAGATTATCTAGATAATAACAATATTCCATTAGTTGTTGTTGGCGTCGATTGTAATCATACAGGCAAAAAAAGATTAGATGAATATTGCCCACTACCGGTTAGTGAAGATAGTTGGATTCAACCAATTTATCCTCAAGGTGATATTACAGCAGATTGGTTTGTGAATACTTTAAAACCATATTGTGAAAAACATTTTAATATTCATTCTGACCGTAAACATGTTGGTATTGGTGGATCAAGTATGGGTGGCTTAATGAGTTTATATTGTATTGCAAAATACAATGATGTTTATAGTAAAGCTGCTTGTGTGTCCCCTACAATGGATATCTGTTTAGATGATTTATTAAATACAATCAATGAATCTACAATGAATAAAAACACTAAGATTTATCTTGATTTTGGTTCACAAGAAGTAAAAAGAAAAGATCGTTTCGCCTTCTGCATGGATGAATTATTACAAATCAACCATGCCTTCAGCAATCACAATTGTTCTACCTACCCTAATGTTGTTGTAGGAGGAACACATAGTGAAGCCTCTTGGGAAACAATCGTTCCAGTATTTATAGAATATTTATATGGTGCTTAGGCACCATTTTTCTTTATATAAAAAAGATTGCCTTTTACAGCAACCTTACTTGTTTATCCAATATATTTTAAAAATGCTTTATAAGCACGATACGCTTCAAATACATCTCCTTTAGCTACTACTTCACATGGAGCGTGCATATTTTGTACAGCAATACCAGCATCCACAACATCCATATTTAAGTTAGCTAAGATATAGGCAATTGTTCCTCCACCGCCTACATCTACTTTACCTAATTCACATGTTTGGAATTGGATATCATCTTTTGCCATGGCAGCACGTACTTCAGCAATAAATTCAGGATTAGCATCATTTGATCCGCTCTTACCACGAGCTCCAGTAAATTTATTGAAGACAATTCCTTTACCAAAATAAGCCGCATTCTTTGGGTCATCTACATCACTATAGTTAGGATCTACAGCACTAGAAACATCACTTGATAACATCTTAGAATTTGTTAATGTTTCATTAAATTCAACTAGTGTTGTTAAACCATTCATCGCAAGCATTTTAGCAATTGTATTTTCAAAGAAACGAGATTGCATACCAGTTGCGCCAACCGAACCAATTTCTTCTTTATCTACTAAGATACAGCAACTTGTTCTTTCAGGTTTATCCATTTCCATAATGGCACGCATTGATGTATATGCACATACTTTATCATCATGACCATAGCCTAAAATCATAGAAGAATCTAAGCCATAATTTCTAGCAGGGCCACTAGGAACAACTTCTATTTCTGCTGAAATAAAGTCATCTTCTTCAATATCATATTTTTTCTTTAATAAATCTAATACATTTGCTTTAACAGCATCTTTTTCTTCCTTCTTTAGAGGAATAGAACCAACTAATACATCTAATTGTTCTCCAGTTACTACTGTAGAAGCAGGTTTTTTCATTTGTTCTGCTGCTAAATGTATTAATAAGTCACTAATACCTACTACTGGATCATTTTCATCTTCACCAATTACAACATTAACAGTTGTACCATCTTTCTTACATACAACACCATGTAATGCCATAGGTCTAGCAACCCATTGGTATTTTTTGATACCACCATAATAATGTGTATCCATTAAAGCTAAACCATCTTTTTCATATAAAGGATGTTGTTTTAAATCAAGTCTAGGTGAATCAATATGTGCACCTAAAATATTTAATCCTTCTGTTAGAGGTTTTTTACCAATAACAAACATACATACATTTTTGTTTTTATTGATTGTATATACTTTATCCCCTACTTTTAGTTTTCCTTTAATAGATTCTAATTTTTTAAAACCATTAGCTTCAATTAATTTTACGGATTCATTTACAAATTCTCTTTCAGTTTTTGTTTTACTTAAGAAAGAACGATATTCTTCAGTAAATACATCCAATTCTTTTAAATCTTTTTTTGTATATTTTTCCCAAACTGTTTTCATTTCTTTTTTCCTTTCCCTAGTTTCTTATTATATCATCTTGAATATACTTCTTCGCCATGAACCATTGTGAGTAATATTTTTGTCTTTAAAATATCTGAAACTTCACATTTTGTAATATCTGTATCTAACACAACAATATCAGCTTCATAGTTCTCTTCTATCTTTCCGCGTGTATCTAAGTGTCCTAGCATTTCAGACGCTTTATCGGTATAAGAAGAGATTGCTTCATCAATTGTTAAGCATTCATCTTGGTTCATCTTATCTTCCGTTAGTAAAGATTGACGAGTAACAGCTAAATATATTCCTTTTAATACATTTGGTGTTTCTACAGGCGCATCTGAGCCATTAGCACATAATGTATTTTCAAATAGTGTTTTATAAGGATAACTTGTTTTTCTTAAACTAGAATCAATACGTGTATTTAGCATATTTGCATCAACATCAATAAATAATGATTGATA
>CAVAZS010000050.1:0-15664 GCA_963593385.1 Lachnospiraceae bacterium
GCTCTTAAATCTTTATCTTCTACAGTATCTAGATCAACTGTTGTGTTCAAATATATCTTAACACAACCTGTTTCATATTGAGTTTCTTCTGTGATATCTTCTTCGCCATTTTTAACTGTTTTAAATAGTCTATCTCTTTCAATATAAATAGCACTATTATGGTTAGGGAATGGATTAAAAGTACAAATAAAGATAACAAAACTATCTGATAATTCATCATAAGTTTGTCCTTTAGCTAAAGCATAGCCATCCATAGTACTAGCATAATATCTAGCTCTTTTAATTAATGCAGGATCACTAGTAGTCTGCATTTCAATATCATAATGTTTATTAGATTTATCATCTTTTGCATAAACATCATAACGAATAGATTTAGCTTCTAGATAATTATCAATACTATATTGACTCTTTACTATTTCTAAAGCATCTACTTTCACTTTCGTTAATAGTTCAATTTCTCCTATAGGAATGTTTGGATTTTTTTCATTTGCTAAAGCAAACATATAGTCATCCACAAATGTTAAATCGTCGAATTTCTTGGTTACATATATCATAGTAGTATTTCCTCCTACTATTGTTATTCGCAAAAAATTCGTAAATCCTCACTTTTTCTAAAAATTATTTTTGAAATGATGAAATGTATATGAAAAAGACTTTCAATCAAAAAAGATAAATGATATTTATATTATAATTTAGGTAGCTAAGGACAAAATTATGAAAAAAATATTGATTACAGGTGCACAAGGATTTGTGGGTAGCTATGTGAGTGAAGTGTTTATAAATCATGGTTATGATGTTGTGGCATACGGATTAGGAGATAATCATCTTTTACTAGAATTAGGTGAAGAAAAAAATAAACATATTCAAATCATTCAAGGTGATATATGTGACAAGAAAATGTTAACTGAAGCAAGTAAAGATTGTGAAGGAATCATACATTTAGCAGCTTTAAAATCAGTTCAAGAAAGTTTCAGTAATCCTTTGAAATACAAAAGTGTAAATGTTGAAGGAACAAAAAATGTTTTTGAAACAGCTTATCTAAATAAGATACAAAAAGTAATCTTTACATCTAGTGGCGAAGTATATGGACAACCTAAAGAATTATTGATAAAAGAAGAACATCCATTAGAGGGCTTATCACCATATGCAAAAGTAAAAATACAGGGTGAAGAACTAGCAAAACAATACATGGCAAAAGGTTTAAATATTACAATATTAAGACCTACGAATATATTTGGCCCAAGACAATCAACACAAGCTGTAATTCCAACCATAATTACTCAAATGGTTAGAAAACAAAAAGAACTAAAGATTGGATTGTTATCTCCGACAGTAGATTTTAACTATGTTGAAGATGTTGCGAATGCATTCTATTTATCTTATATAAATGAAAATACAAATGGTGAAACATTTAATGTATGTACAGGAATATCAACTAGTATTGGGGAAATCGCTGATTATGTAATCGAAAAAGTTAATCCAAATGCAGTGATTGTTTGTGATAAAGAAAAAGTTAGAGTAGTAAGTGATGCTAATAAAAGATTTGCTGGAGATAATTCGAAATTAAGACAATATACCGGTTGGCAAGTAGAACATACGATTTGGCAAGGAATTGATTTAACAATTAAATATATAAAAGAACATGAGGAGGGTAAATAGATATGAATCATGAAAACATTGATGTAGTAATTAACGCTGGTGGAAAAGGAACGAGATTATATCCTTTGACAAAAGATAGACCAAAGCCACTTGTTCAAGTTGGAGATTATACAATGATAGAACATATCATTAGACATTATGAAGCTTGTGGATTTAAGAAGTTTCATGTAATTGCGAATTGGATGAAAGATAAGATGATTGATTTCTTTGAGGCTCATCCTGAATATGATGTGACAGTGTATAACGAAGAAAAACCACTTGGAACAGGTGGTGGAATTTCATTACTAAAAGATAATATCAAAGGAACATTTATTCTTAACAATTGTGATACGTTATGCTTAGCTGATTTTGATAAGATGTATGAAAAACATAAAGAAAATGGAAATACCATTACATGCTTAGTAACATATGAGGAACAGAAATATCCATATGGTGTATTTGAACTAAATGGAGATGAAATAACATCAATTAAAGAAAAGCCAAATCATCAATATTATGTCAATGTTGGTACATATATATGCGAGCATAATGTAATGACAGATATTGAAGAAAATACAGAATATGGTTTTACGGATATTATCGAATTAGAAATGCAGCAAGGTAAGAGAGTTGGCTCATATTTAATTGATTCATATTGTTGGTTAGATATGGGAAATCATAAATCATTATTAGATTCCGAACGTATTTTGAAATATAGTACTTATCAAAAAATATGGAAGTAGTATTTGGAAGTATTCTATATGAAATAAGTGAGGAAATTATTCATAGTTTTTTCACTTCATTATTAGAACAAGATGATCAAGAATTTGATATTTTACTCATCAATGATCACTTGAATGAATTAAAACTAAATAAGATATTAGAAGAGTATTCAACATTAAAGCCGCGTATTAGTGTGATTAATGCAAAAGAAAATCAAACTTTTTGGGAAAATAGGTGTTTACTTATAACAGAAGCGAAGAAAAGAGGTTATGACTTACTTGTTCGTGGTGATTTTGATGATTCTTATGCTAAAGATAAAATTAGCAGTTATAAGAAACAATTTGATGAGAGTTATGGTTTTTTCTATAACGATATTGAATTGAACGATGAATCTATTTTTGAAGATTTGCCAGTAGAATGTACTTCTTACAAACAAATTGGGCAATATAATTTTTTGGGTGAAGGAGCTTGCGGAATTAATTTGCATCAAATCACCGATTCAATCATGGGTGATTTGAGTGAAGGAAAGACAAGAATATTTGATTGGTACTTATTTACGACATTACTACTAAATGGATTAATAGGTAAAAGGATAGATGGTGCTTATACTTACTATCATATTTATGAAAATAATATGGCAGGTATACCAAAAAAGAATGAAGAAACAATAAATCGAGAAATAGATATTAAAAGACTTCATTATGGTTTACTAAAGAATAAAAATGCGTATTTTAACCATCTATATAATTTATATAGTGACAATAATGAGATAAATATTACAGAAGATAAAAATAAATATTATTGGTGGCAGTTTACTTTTGTGGAGGAATAAAATGTTTGATTTAAATGAATTTATTTATAAACAAGTTGTAAAAAGAGATACAAGCATGTTTTTAAATGATATTAAAAATAATGCGGATAAGTTAAGAGAAAAAATAGAAGGTAAAAGAGTACTAGTTATAGGTGGAGCAGGATCAATCGGTTCTTCTTATATCAAGGCAATATTACCGTTTAAGCCTAAAACATTAGTGGTTGTAGATACAAATGAAAATGGACTTGCTGAATTAACGAGAGATTTAAGATCAACAAGTGGAATGTATGTGCCAGAAGATTACATTACATATCCTATAGATTTTTCAAGTAAAGTGTTTGAAAAAATGTTTGTGAAAAGAAATGGGTTTGATATTGTAGCAAATTTCTCTGCACATAAACATGTAAGAAGTGAAAAAGATATATTTTCTATAGAAGCATTAATTAGAAATAATGTATTGAATGCTAAAAAATTATTAGACTTATTAGCTAAATATCCTCCAGAAGAATATTTCTGTGTTTCTACAGATAAAGCTGCTAATCCTGTAAATATTATGGGTGCTAGTAAAAGAATCATGGAAGATGTTATTTTTTCTTATTCTGACAAGTTCCCTGTAAAAACAGCTCGGTTTGCAAATGTGGCTTTTTCAAACGGATCATTACCTCAAGGCTTTTTAACAAGAATGGATAAATTACAACCATTATCAGCGCCAAGTGATGTAAAACGTTATTTTGTATCGCCAGAAGAAAGCGGTCAAATATGCATGCTTGCATGTATGCTGGGGAATAATAGAGAAATCTTTTTCCCTAAGTTACAAGACTCTCAAATGGCTCGCTTTGATACGATAGCTACAGCTTTATTAAAAGAAAGAGGATATAACGTTCTAGAATGTAGTAGTGACAGGGAAGCGATAGAAAAAGCTAAAGAGTTAAAGAATGGTTCTTTAGACTATCCTGTACATTTTTCTCCTTCAGATACAAGTGGTGAAAAAGCATATGAAGAATTTTATACAGATATTGAAACAATAGATTTAAATCGTTTAGAAGCGTTAGGTGTAATTGTGGATAAAGATATTCCTGATAAAAAGAAAATAGAAACCTTATTTGAACAACTTAATGAATTGTTTGATAAAGATGAAATTCTAAAAGAAGATGTAGTACATATACTTCAAATATATCTTCCTAATTTCGAACATATAGAAACAGGAAAATCATTAGATTCTAAAATGTAAATATACTAATCAAAGGTAGCGATAGATACAGTGTTAGAGGAAGTGCTGAAAGAACAAATAAGGTGATTGCATAACTGCAGTCACCATTTTTATTAATTGATAAAGTTTGAAATAATGCTTGAAGCTTTTAGAATTTGTTCACTATTTGAAATTGTTGGAATACCATCACCATCTTGACTACCATAACTGCCAAAATAGGAATGACATCCTCCTTCAATCATATATTCTTGATAATTGATAGGGAGATTTTTCTTATTTCTTTGATAAGCACGTTTATTTAATATGTCGTCATTTGATACACGAATAGATAGTACTTTTTTATTTGACGAGCTTAAATCTTTTGTAGAATAACTGGCTAGTAAAATAAAACCATCATATTCGCTTAGATGTTTTGAAAGATAAAACGCTGCCATAGCTCCACCTAGTGAATGCCCACCGATGTACCAAGACTTTACATTAGAATATTGTTTTTGTATACCATCTGCACCATTTATTTTTAGCACGGCTAAATGAAATGGCATTTTGACTAATGCACATAAGATTCCTTCTTCACTACATTTTTTTAGTAGTGGTGCATATGCTGTAGCTTCTACTTTAGCTCCAGGATAGAATATTAGCCCTTTTGTAGGATTCTTTGGAATAAAATAAATTACATGATTTTGCTCAACGATTTCAATATTATTTGAAGAAGTTAGTGAACTTATCGCATGAATATTTGCACGATAATAATCTTGAATATAGATATAACTTGCAACAAGGGTAAAAGATATTAGTGCAAGGATATAACGATGACTAATTATACTTGTAAGAAGAAATAAAATGAAAAAGAGAGAAAGAATAACCTTAGTCTTGTGCTTCATGATGATTACCTATAATAGTATTTAATTCTTTTAATCCTTTTTTTGTTAGATAAGGTTTTAAAAGAATAAAGTGGGATAGTATAAATTCTTCAAAAGACAATGAAGTATAGGAACTATTTTTATTTTCTTCATTTGCCCAACTAAGATGAGCAAGCATAAAAGTAGAAATATAATTTTCCATTTCATATGAACTGAATGAAGAAGAGATAATTTTTTTGTTTTGCAATTGTAGTAAACAATTCATAAATTCTTGATGCAGTTTAGTTACATTATTCTTATTTGTTTCAAAGAAATCAGGATCTAAGCTTTGCATTTCAGAAGAAGAAAAGAAGAAATGATTCTTTCTAACACCATCAACCATAACATAAATAAAATGATATAAGTCTTGTAGAGAGTTAATTCTATTTAATGATGATTGAGGCTCTTCAGATTCTAAAAGTTCTTTCATGATATCTTTTTTCTTTGCATAGTAATAAGTAAGATTACCAACACTGATATTACATTTATTAGCAATCATACGCATTGTGACTTCATGATAACCGTGTTCATTAAATAGTTCTCTAGAATTAGAAATGATTTCTTCTTTGATATTTTCTTTCATATGTCTAATTTAACATACGACAAGTTTATTGACAAATAGTACAAATGTACTAAAATGAAAAACATTCGGAGGAATGAACAAATGAAAAAATTACTTATTGCATTATCAATGACAATGTTAGTTGCTTGCTCATCAACTACAGCAGAAACAACTACTACAACAGCTACTCCTGCTTCTACTGCAGAAGCAACAGCAACAACAGAAACAGCTGCTGATACAACAACAGATTTAGTTTCTAGCGTATCTATGACACGTAGCACATTAAATGGTGATGATTATGACGCGGCTGTTGAAGAATTAGTTAGTATTTCTAACGATTTAGCAACAAAAGCTGAAACAGAAGCTGAAGGTTACGAAGAACCTGAATCAGGTTATGCACAAGTTATGTCTGTAGCTAGTGATGGATTTGTATCTATGTCTACAATTCATGCTTGGAAAGTTGAAAGTTCTGAAGCAGGCACAACAATTACTGTTGTTATGACTGATGGAAACACAATCAGTAACTTAATCACAAAAGGTGCTAAGGGTACAATCTTAATCCATGGTAGTAAATACTATATTCTACATGTTGAAAATGTAGAAACAGTTACTTTAGCTTACTCTGATGAAGATTATGAAGCTGGTAAGTTCAATTCAGCATATTCTGGAGCAGATGCACAACTCAGTGAATATACAGTTACTTTCAATATCGATGAGATTCAAAGTACATTTGTATATATGTTTGACTAATTTATATATCTAAATAAGTACAGAAAAGAGGCGTATGCCTCTTTTTAAATGTTTATCTAATAATCTAATTTCTGGAATTCATCTAAATTCAATTCGCGTTTTAACTCTTCTTCACTAGGAAGATATGGTTTGTATTTTGAAGCAAATATTTGATTATTATCTTCAGCTAAAGTGTATTTAACTAATGTATCGCTTTTATCAGCACATAATAATATACCTATAGGTGGATTATCTCCTTCATTCATTAATTCACGGGTATAGTAATTTACATACATTTGCATTTGACCTATATCTTGATGCGTTAAATCCTCTGTCTTCAAATCAATGAGTACAAAACACTTTAAGATATAGTTATAAAACACAAGATCAATATAGAAGTGTCTACCATCTACCACAAAATGTTTTTGCCTTGCGACAAAAGAGAATCCTCTACCTAGTTCTAGCAGAAATTTTTGGAGATGAGTAATTAAAGCATCTTCTATATTTGATTCATAAAAGTGTTCATTTGCAGGTAAATCTAAAAATTCTAATACGTATGGATCCTTGATGATTGATTCATATTCAGGTTTAGGAACACTTGTTTCTATTTCTTTAGAAACTGGTTTTTTATCTTTACTAGCTAATATGCGATTGTAATACATTGTATTGATTTGTCTTTGAAGCTGACGTACACTCCAAGCGGCTTTTACACATTCATTTGCATAAAATTCTCTAGCTTCTTTGTTTTCTACACGCATTAGTAATCGATAATGAGACCAACTCAATTCGAGACACAGTGTGTCGCGAATTGGAAAAACACAATAGAACTGACGCATTTTGCGAAGATTAGTAATATCAAATCCTTTTCCAAATTCAGCTGTTAGCTTTTCTGAAATTTCTTTTAATACTTGTTGGCCATAAGCTGCTCGGTCGTTTTCACCACATACTTCATATATTTTCTTGCCAATATTCCAATATGCTTCAACCATCGCAGAATTGACAGCTTTATATACTTGTTGTTTTGCAGTGACAATATAACTCTTTATTTCTTTGTAAGTGTCCTCATTATTAGTTGAAATATTATTTTTGTTATGAATTGTTAATTCCATATGCACTCCTTTCATAAACTATATGATGTAATCAATTGGATTATATAAGAAAAGTAAGAATAAACTAGTTCCGTAGTTCTCATCATTGAGATTACATTTGTTATATAAATCTTCTTTTAGTTTAGTGTCACAAATAAATTGATCCGTTAATAAAATAATTTGCTCTATCTTTTTGTTACATATTGCAAAACGATTAGAAAATTCTTTTAATACTTCTTTAGCGCATGCTTGATATACATTGAGTGTTGGAATATATACGTTTTGATAATGCAAGTTCCATGCGTTAATCGCATCATCTGATTCTAAAAACATTTTTAATTTATCGATAAATGTTTGTATGAGGGGTTCAAGATTATTAGCTTCATATAATGCTAGAGTATTTTTGAAATCATTTGAGTATTTCTTTAACATTTTTTCACCATCATTATGAATAGAAAAATAATCTAACGCTTCAAAAGAAGTAGCTTGAAATTGTTTTTGTACTTCTGTTTCTATTTTTGTCCACAAATATCTTTTATACTCAGTCGCAAATTCATCTGTATATGCTGAAAAAATATAAATGGATAGCATTCTGTAATTTATGTCTTGTGGAATTTGAGCAAATAATGAATTAACAAGATCTTGAGAGTTATGAATTACTTGTGGTAAATCATCAGGAGTTGCATTATGAGGTAAGCTAAGAATCAATGATGTTAGATTCATGAGCGTATTCATTTTTTCTTTTACTTCTAGGTATAATTTGTTTCTTTCTTCAACTAAAAAGAAATTTAATGCAGTAGGTGAATTTAATATTTTCTTTATCGTTTCAATAGAAATACCCATTTTTCTAAAGAAAGCAATTTGCTTTAATTCTTCAATATTTTCTTCACTGAAATCATAATAATTATTCTCTAACTTTTTAATTTGAACTAAATTACAATCAATATAATAATGGATTGCTTTCTTAGTTAGATTTGTTTGTTTACATGCTTCATTCATTCTCATGATTAAAGTATAACCTAAGGGAATAGTTATTAAAATAGACTTTGTGAAAAAATTAGTTATATATTTAACACATTGTGAAAAAAGCAGATGTAAGTAAAGAAATTCTATGATTTGACATTCCTGTAACCGTATACATTAAGCTATTTATACCGGAGGAAAAGGGAATGAAAAAATTAATTAATATCGTATTAGCTAGTGTTATGGCACTATCTTTTACAGGATGCAGTAGTAATGAAGAAGCTTCTTCAGCAACTACTGAACCAACAAGTGGTACATATACTGCTGGTACTTATACTGCAGAAGCTACTGGTCATAATGGCACTGTATCAGTAGAAGTAACAGTAAGTGAAGACAAAATCGAAAGTGTGAATGTTACAAATCATACAGAAACTTATGGAATTGGTTATGGATTAAAAGAGACACCAATTGAAGCGATTCCAACACAAATCGTTGAAAATCAATCTTTAGCAGTAGATACAATAACAGGGGCAACGATTACTTCAGCTGCAGTAGTTAGTGCAGTAAGTTCTGCGTTAGAAGAAGCTGGTGCAGATATAGCAACATTAAAAGTTAAAGGAGATACAGTAAAAGCTGAAGATCAAACTATTGATGCGGATGTTGTAATCTTAGGAGCTGGTGCTGCAGGAATGAGTGCGGCTATTGAAGCTAGTAAAGCTGGTGCTTCAGTTGTTATCTTAGAAAAACAAGGAATTGTTGGTGGATCCACAACTCGTTCTGGTGGAAAACTTGTTGCGGCAGGTACTCCTGAACAAGAAGAAGCTGGATTTACAGGAGATACATCAGAAGACTTATATAACTATCTAACAAGTTATGATGAATACAATGAAATTGAACCTGATAAACTACGCGAATTCACAGATCATGCTTTAGAAGATGTGGAATGGTTAGAAGGATTAGGAGTAGATGTCATCAACGTTGAACCTATTCATTCGTCTATTACACCATGGCGTGTACTTAATACAAAAGGTGGTGGAGGTCAAACATCTGGTATTGGTGGACAAATTTCTGTTCCACTATATAACGCAGTATCAGAAACAGATACACAAATTATCTACAATTGCACAGCTGATAAAATCTTAATGGAAGATGGTAAAGCAGTTGGTGCAGTAGGTGTAATGAAAGATGGTTCTACAGTTACAGTTAATGCAAAAGGTGTAATTATTGCGACTGGTGGTTATGCCGCAAACCATGAACTTGGCTCATTATATTATGAAAACTATACAACTAGTGTTCCTAGTGGAAATACTGGTGATGGCTTAATTATCGCTAAAGAAGCTGGAGCAGATATCTATTATTCAAAAGGTGTACAAGAGGTAGCTGTAAGCTTTACTTGTGGCGTTGGTATCAATGAAGAAAGTGGCTTAATCGTTAATAATAATGGTGAAAGAGTTGTAAATGAATATACATACCAATCTCATGTTGCGACAGCTCTAAGAGAAAGTGGTTCAGAAGGTGGCTGGTACATTGCGACTAGTAGCGATCCTAATGCGACAGTTCAATATGGCTTGATGCTTGATTCTACATTAAGTGCTGATTCAGTAAGTGAACTTGCTGAAAAGATGGGTGTAGATAGTGCAACATTAGAAGCTACAATTACTCGTTACAATGAACTTTGCGATAAAGGAACTGATGACGATTTTGGTAAACCAAGTGAATATATGTATAAGTTAGAAGGTACATTATACGCAATTCAAATGAATCCTGTATTAACAGTTACATTTGGTGGTATTAATACAGATACAGCTTCACATGTATTAGATGAAGATGGCAATGTAATTTCTGGCTTATATGCAGCAGGAGAAACAGCATTTGTTGGTATATTTGGTTCTGAATATCCAAGCTGTGGTGTAGCAATTGGTTCTTCTGTACATTATGGTAGACTTGCTGGCCAAAACGCAGCTGCTGAAGAATAAAGAAAAGATAAAAATTAGACAAGAACTGCTTGATGATTGTTCAGGCAGTTTTTTAATATGCTAATATAAACATATGAATAACGAAAGAACATTAAATAGTGGTGATATTGTGGCTCATTTCAAACGAGAGACTGTTGATCCTAATACAACTAAATATTTATACAGAATTATTACGGTTGCGACGCATACTGAAACAGGAGAAAAGCTTGTAGTCTATGAAGCTTTGTATGATTCATTTGGTATTTATGCAAGGCCATTTGATATGTTTATGAGTGAAGTGGATCATGATAAATATCCGAATATTAAACAAAAGTATCGCTTTGAAAAGGTGAATCAATGATTATATATCTATGTGTAATAAATATTTTGAGTTTTCTAATCTATGGTTTAGATAAACTTAAAGCAAAGTATCATAAATGGCGAATCAGTGAAAAAACATTATTATTACTTGCAGTACTAGGTGGAGCATATGGTAGTTATATTGCGATGATTTTATTCCATCATAAGACAAGAAAATTCATATTTAAATTTGGTATTCCACTTATTTTGATATTAGAAACATGTATCTTAGTATATCTATATCGAAATGGGATGAATCCAATGGATTTCTGTAGTTAATAACACTAAGAAATATACTACTATGTTATAATTACAATTACGTTAAAGGAGAATTTTTATGCGTCGTAAACCTTTTGGAGACTTTTGGTTTGTTATATTTTTATTCTTTATTCTTGGAGGATCTGGAGTGCTTCCAGGATTACTACTTTTTGCCATAATGGGATTTGTTATCTACAAAGCAATTCAATCTGCAAATAAGAACCAAAATAATAATTCTTTTGGACGCTCTTATACACGTTCTTATGGCTATACAGAAAGAAAAAATGGTAATGTTCATACTTCTAGTGATTTAGCTAAAATTAATGTATTTCTCAGGAAATATTTTAAAGCTCATAATTCTTTATTTGTGTTAGATGGCTTAGAACTTATTCCTCGTACAGATAAATATAGTTCTTTAAGTAGCTTAGATGTATATCGTAATGGTTCAAGAATTGGCACAATCAATGAATATCGTAATAAATACGGTGAAGCATATGATGAGTTATTTGATGCTTTATTAAAACTAGCAACAAGTGAAAATACAGCAAAACAAACAACAATCGTTGATGCAGAAATTGTAGATAATTCTGCTGTAAAACAGACGCAAGAACCAGAAACAAAACAAGAAGTGAAAGAAACACCTATTAGTAAATCACAAAAATTTATTAATGAAATTAATGCATTAAATGATGATATTCCTCATGAAGAGATATCAAATGGTTTATATGAGACATGTGCTTTATTAAAACAAGTACAACTTCTAGAAAATAAATTTCCAGATAGTGCTAAGAAACTAGATAAAATGTATGAGTATTATTTACCATATCTAGTAAAGATTCTACATACATATGAGAATTTACAGACAGTAAAAAGTGATCCTAACTATGAAAAGAGTGTTGATCAATTGACACGTACAATTAAATCAATTAATGAAGCATTAAATAATATTATTCCTACCCTTAGTGATTCTGATTTTACAAATCTATCTGTAGATATGGCTACTCTTGAAGCATTACTACAAAAAGATGGTTTAACAGGTGGTATGGAATCTACGGCAACAAAGAAATAAGAGGTTTATATGAATAATCGAGATCGTAAACGTGAAGAAAAAGAAAGATTGATGGAAGAAGTTCTAGGGAAAAGTCGTTCTTATGAACAGATTGAACCTAGTAAAGCTGTTGAACTATCTTTTGATTCAAAAAAGAAAATGGATGAAACAGCTGATACATTAAAGAATGCGACAGAATCATTTAATAGTTTAAAAGCGATTCTCGAAAAGCAACAAAAAGACTTAGAAGCAATTTCTAGAGATACAGGATTAGTGGATTCTCTTTCTGCTTCAGATATGGAAAGAGTAAGAAATGAATTACAAAGTGATTATGGTATCAAAAATGAGCCTGTCACAAGTGAACCAATTGATGTACATTCTACTTTTTCAAAAGTATCAGAAGAATTGAAAACACAAACAATCGTGAATGAAGATATACAAGAAAATCTAATTCACGCTTTTCAAAGACCTTATGTAATGGGTGAAGAAAAAGGAAAAGCTAAAAATATAGCAGTTATTTCTGGACCTAATGGTAGTGGAAGACACGAAACATTAACAAGTCTAGTAAAAGATTTATATCATAAACAAATCTTACTTAGTGAAGATATCTATACAATTGATATGAGCTTATATCAAAGTGGATCTCAAGAACAAGTATTCTTACAAGATTTATATCAAGCACTAAATGGTAAAGGTAGTGTTATTTGTTTTGAAAACTTTGAGACAGGATTTCCATCTTTCTTAAGAATGTTAGATAGTTTAGTGACTGATGGAAAAATCATCTTAAATAAAAGATATGTTTTTACTAAAGGTATCTTAGTAGAAAATCAAACCGGACTAGTAAAAGAAGCAGTAGATTCATTATCTGCAGAAGGTAAATACTTATTCTTTATCACTTCAGGTGGAACAAAAGCAATTCAAAATTCTTTTGGTGCAAACTTCTTATACCATGTTTTAGATACAATTATTTTTACTTCGCTTTGTGAAGAACAAATCACAAAAGTAATTGAACAAAAGATAAGTGAACTAGAAAATAAATGTAAGAATAACTTGAAGTTCAATTTAAAAGATAGTGATGTATTAAAAACTTGGGTATTACAACATTATGACAAGATGAATGGTGCAGATGGTATTACATCTCTATTTGATGATTTCTATGTATCTTTAAGCCAAGTAGCTTTAAAGCTAAATCATACAGAAGTAATTGATGCATGTATGCAAATTAAAGAAGAAAAGCCATATGCATTCGTAAGTGAAACAGAAGTAGTACTTATTCGTTCTAAAACAAGTAGTGAAGAAATAGAAGCTGTAAATAAAGAAATGGATGAAATTGTTGGCTTAACAAAAGTAAAAGATTATGTACGTTCTTTACAAAGTCATATTCATATTCAAGAGTTACGTCGTGAACAAGGTATGAAAGTAAGTGCTATTTCTAAACATATGATTTTTACAGGTAATCCAGGTACTGGTAAAACAACAATAGCTAGATTACTTGCTCGTTATATGAAGGCAATAGGCGCATTATCTAAAGGACAACTTGTGGAAGTTACTCGTGCAGATTTAGTAGCTCAATATGTTGGTCAAACTGCCCCATTAACAATGAGTGTCATTAAATCAGCATTAGGTGGTGTACTATTTATCGATGAAGCATATTCGTTATATAGAGGTAATGATGATGCGTTTGGATTAGAATGTATCGATACTATTGTTAAAGCAATGGAAGATAATCGTGATGATTTAATCGTTGTTTTAGCAGGATATAAAAAAGAAATGGAAGTATTCTTAGAAAGTAATTCAGGACTAAAATCTAGATTTCCTAATCTAATTGATTTCCCTGATTATACAGGAGAAGAATTAAAACAAATCGCAATAATACAAGCTAAGAGTAAAGGATACTTTATTAATGAAGAAGCATATGCTCCATTACAAGAATACTTTACTAAAGTACAAGAAGTACGTGCTGCAGAAGCAGGTAATGGACGTCTAGCAAGAAATACAGTTGAAGAAGCAATCCTAAAACAATCTAATAGACTAGTAGAACATCCAGAAGAAAAACTAGATGAATTGAAACTAGAGGATTTCGATTTAACAAATATTTAAAGTCATGTCTAACATGGCTTTTTATATGCGTAAGTCTTAGCACTTAAAAATAAAAAGTGATAAAAAATATTTTTAAAAATTTGATTAAATCACAAATAATATGCAAAAATATGCGGTAAATAAAGGATTTAAATATTTTGAAATTATTTAGCACTCAAGCCTTGACTCTGCTAAAAGTGTGAGCTAATATAATGGTGTAATCGATGAAGAGGTCGATAGAAAAGAGGTACTAGTTATGGTATATGAACCAATGAAAAGAAGAAATGGAATGTTTGATATGTTTGATGATATGTTTTCAGGACCATCATTCCAAAGCTACAGTGTGATGAGTACGGATATTCATAAAAAAGACGGTGATTATATTCTTGATATAGAACTTCCTGGATATAAAAAAGAAGAAATTAAGATTGCACTAGAAAGAGGAACTTTAACAATTAGTGCTCATAAGAATGAATCACAAGAAGAAAAGGATGCTAAAGGTAATTTAGTTCGTCAAGAAAGATATTATGGTGAAGCAACAAGAAGCTTCTATGTTGGCGAAGGAATTAGAGAAAATGATGTTAAGGCATCATACAACAATGGTGTATTAACAATCACTGTTCCATCTGAAGAAAAGAAACAACAAGAAGAAAAGAAATTTATTGGAATTGAATAAAGTAAAGGAGTGAATATTATGAGATATTTAGCAAATAAAAATAACAGTATGTTAGATGATTTATGGGATAACGTATTTACTGGTTTCAGTAACAATCGTTTAATGAGAACAGATGTTCACGAAAAAGATGGCAAATATATTATGGATATTGACTTGCCAGGCTTTAAGAAAGAAGATGTTAAGATTTCCTTATATAACGGTAATCTAACAATTAGTGCAGAAAAGAATGAAAGTGATGAAGAAAAGGACTCTAAAGGTAACTTAATTCGTCAAGAAAGATATTCTGGTAGTTGCACAAGAAGTTTCTATGTTGGTGATAGCATTCGTGAAAATGATATTCAAGCATCATTTAACAACGGTATTCTAACAATCAGTGTTCCTACAGAAGAACATAAAGAAGAAACTGAAAAGAAATATATTGATATTCTATAACTTCATGTCAAGATTCCCCCAATCTTGTAAGACTAGTCTAGTTGCAATTGACTAGTCTTTTTTATTTGCTATAGTACGTACACGATTGAGGAGACATAAATGATCAAAATTAAGATATGTGACAAGCAATATTATGTAAGCTATGCAGTAGATGAAAATAGACGTATCGCAACAATATTAGAAGAAAATGATAATGATTATCTAAAAGCTATATTTAGCGAACGTAAAGATTT
>CAVAZS010000051.1:0-15282 GCA_963593385.1 Lachnospiraceae bacterium
GAACCAGAAAAGAGTGCAGAGCCAACACCTAGTGCAAGTGCTGAAACAATTGTTGATCCTGATGAAACACCAGAAGTAGTAACTAAAGGTCATTGGGCATTAATCAACTTAGTTGCTGCAATAGTATCTGTATTACTAGGAATCGTACTTGTATTATCTAAGAATAAGAAAGATAAGGATGAGGACGAAGAAGAACAAAATGAAGACGAAAATGCTGAAGAAGCTAAGCGTCATAAGAGATGGAAAGTTGTATCTGTAATTGATGCAGTTCTAGCAGTAGTAGTATTCATCTTCACAGAAAATATGAGACTTCCAATGGTACTTGTAGATAAGTGGACAATGCTAATGGTATTATTTGCATTAGTAAGTGTTATCTCACTAGTATTTGGTAGAAAATATCATGAAGAGGATGAAGAAGACGAAAATCAAGCACAAGCTTAATCGTTCTTAAGTTCTAGCCTCAAGGTTAACGCCTTGGGGCTTTTTTCTGTTTGTTTCTATTTGAAAAAGTCTTATGATTATGTAATGAAATATGAAGAAGCGATAGAAAAGATATGTAATGCGAAGAGATTTGGACATGCTTGTGGTAGAGATGTAACGCTGGAGTTTCTTGATAAACTAGGGCATCCCGAAAACGGAATGAAGGTGATTCATATAGCAGGTACAAATGGTAAGGGATCAGTGTCTGCGTTTGTTACACGTATACTTATGGAAGGTACGTCATATAAGATAGGTACATTTACTTCACCTCATCTAATTGATTTTACAGAAAGAATAAAAGTAAATGATATTCAAATACCTAGAGAAGATGTATGTCGGTTAACGGAACAATTACTAAGTGTAGAACTGACTAATGAACCTACGATGTTTGATTATTGTTTAGCGATGGCTTTGCTATATTTTCGTGAACAAGGTGTTCAATATGTTGTATTAGAAACAGGTCTTGGTGGTAGGAAAGATTCTACTAGAGGGTTATCTACTACACCTATTGTTAGTGCGATTACTTCTATTGGTTTAGAACATACGGCAATACTTGGTAATACATTAGAACAAATTGCTTATGAAAAAGCAGGTATTATTCGTAAAGGTACGGAAGTAGTCATAGGTGACATGAATCCTAAAGCATCTAATGTTATTGTAAATACATGTAATGACTTACAATGTGAATACTATTTTTCTAAAGAAGTTTCTAGTGATACAAAACTAGGTTTATTTGGTGCATATCAAAGAAAGAATGCTGGTGTAGCAGTAGAAATCTGTAAACATCTAGATATACAAATAAGTGAAGAAAATATACTTAAAGGATTAAAGAATGCTAGATGGTTAGGGCGTATGCAAATCATCTCTACTAGTCCATTTATGATGCTTGATGGAGCACATAATCCTAGTGGTGTACAAGCTCTATATGATTCTTTAATAGAAGCTTATCCTAATGAATCATTTACATTTGTTATGGCAGTTATGGCGGATAAAAACTATCTAGAAATGGCTAATATATTACGTAATATAGCTTCATGTTTCTATACATGCAGTATTGATTATCACCGTGCTTTACAAGCTAGTAAGTTATGTGAAGATTTAAAAGGAATAGGATTAGACGCAACACACTTTGAAAATTATAATAAAGCTATAGAAGAAGCGAAAAAACATAATGAGAAGATTATTGTGTTTGGATCGTTATATTTTATTGGGGAAGTATTAAAAGATATTCAAAAAGAGGGATTATGAAAAAGAAAAGAAGAAAAAGAAGACTATCAAAAGCGGGGAAGATATTAGTTGGTAGTTTCATTACATTAGTCGTTGTTTTATTAGGATTATGTATAGTTAAGATTATTACACCAAAGAAAGATGAAGTAATAGATGTTACGCCTACTCCTAGTGCTACTACAGAAAGTGAAGTAGTGGTAGAAGAACCTAAGTCATTTACCTTTATTGGGGTTGGGGATAACTTATATCATGGTGCTTTATATTATCGTCAAAGAATGGCAGGTAATGGCTATAACTTTGATACATATTATGATGGTACTAGATCTTATTCAGAGAATGCAGATCTTGCATATATCAATATGGAAACGATATGTAATGGTGATGAAAACTATGAACTAAGTAGTTATCCACTATTTAATGGACCTAAAGAAATCATTGATGCTGTATATAATGCAGGATTTGATTGGTGGAGTATTAGTTCTAACCATTCTCTAGATACAGGTGCTAATGGCTTATTAGAACAATTAGAAACAATTCATAGTAAATATCCAGAAATTATTACTACTGGTTCTCATACTTCTGAAGAAGATAAAAATACACCAATTGTTAAAGAAATAAATGGTATAAAAGTAGGCTTTCTAGGTTATACATATGGTTTAAATGGACTAGTTGTACCAGATAGTATGCCTTGGCTTGTTGATTTGATTGATAAAGAACAAATCAAGAAAGATATGGAAGCGTTAAGTGCTGTAAGTGATATTCAAATGGTCGCTATGCATTGGGGAACAGAATATTCTACAGGTATTAATGATGAACAAAAAGAATTAACAGAATATCTAAATGAATTAGGTGTAGAAGTGATTATTGGTACACATCCTCACGTTATTGAACCTGCTGAGTTATATCATGGTGAATCGCAAGATACACTCGTTTATTATTCACTTGGTAATTATACTAGTGCACAAGATGAAGCAGCTCGTATGGTAGGTGGTATGGCTAGCTTTACAGTTCATTATGATCCTAATACAAAAGTTACATCATTTAGTGAAATGAAGTTTACACCTACTGTTACTTGGTTTGATGGTGGATTTAATGATTGGAAGACATATACAATCATGGATTATAACAACGATTTATATGCTACACATCGTCATGTAAATGACTTTGATTTATCAAAAGAATGGGTAATTAACTTTGTACAGTCTGTATGGGATGAAAATTCTGAAGTAGAGTTAGTTCTAGAATAAAAGAAATAGGTATCGCATGAGCGATACCTATTAGTTTATATGGATGTTAATGATGATTAGATCATTTGTTTCTTTGCTTTACGCATTGAACTAGAGGACATAATAATTAGTCCGATTAATACACTAATGTAAGGGATTGTATTAATTAATTCTGAAGGTAAGTTACCTAATAATAAGATATTAACGATAGCTTGTGCTATAGCAAATACACCAGTCATAAGGAATACTACACCAAGGTTATTGCCTCCTACTGCTGCAGCCGCAATACCAATCCAACCACGGGAAGCAGTCATATTGTTAGAGTACATTGATAAGTAACCCATAGATAAGTAAGCACCACCCATAGCCGCAAATGCACCAGACATTAATGAAGCGATAGTACGCATCTTATCTACCTTAATACCTACAGATTCAGCAGCGTGAGCATCTAATCCACAAGCCTTCATTCTTAAGCCGAATGGTGTCTTATATACCATGATATATAAGAGAATCATTAATACTACACATATATAAGTTAATACTAAGTGACCACTTAAGATTTCACCTAGAACAGGAATATCTTTTAATACAGGAATATCTACACGTGGTAATACTTTACTAGCTAAGTTACCAGAAGTACCTTTAGAACCAGTCCAGATTAATAATAGATATATTGCAAAGTCTGCAGCGAATAAGTTTAAGGCAATACCTACCATGATAGGACTTGCTTTCATTTTTAATGAGAAGAATGCAAGTACACCACCACATAGCATACCTACTAAGATAGCACCTAATAATCCAATCCAAGCAGAACCTGTAATAGCACTAAAATATACACCAAATAAAGCACCGAAAGTCATAATACCTTCAACAGCGATATTAGAGATACCTGCTAGGTTTCCAATGTAAGAAGACATAGAAGCATATACTAGTGGAGTTCCCACACGAATGATAATAAAGATAAAACTTGCACTAAGAATTTGTGACATTAATTCATTCATGGTTTTTTTCCTCCTTTAATAATTGCTTAGCACGCCATTTCTTTAAGAAGTATTGAGAAGAGATGAGTAATGTTAATACTACTTCAACAATAGAGATTAACTTAACATCAATAACAGCAGAACTATTTGATAATAATTGAGCACTAGCACGTAAGTAACTAATACCAAATGCGGCAATAACTACACCAATAGGATCATTTTTACCAAGAGTTGCCATTAATGCACCTGTAAATCCTAGACCAGGAAGAGTTGACCAAGTAAATGCTTTATACATACCTAATAATTCAACAGTAGCACCTACACCACCAATAGCACCAGCGATGAAGTGTACAACCATGAACATTCCAAATGCTCCCATACCTGAGTATTTAGCAAAGTTAGGATTGATACCTGTAATACGAATTGCATAACCAAGTTTTGTTTTATATAACAAGATGTAAACAAATACAACTGTAACTAATACAATAATTAAACCTGTATGAACTTGGGTACGTGGTATTAAAGTAGATAATCTAGCTGATTCTACGAATGGTCCAGATTGTGTACCAGTAATACCAGACATTGCTAAGAAAGTTTTAACAATATAGAAACCAATGCCAAATAAGATACTGTTTAACATTAAGGAAACAACCATTTCATCAGCGTTAAACTTTTGTTTTAAGATGGCAGGAATTAAACCAACTAAGCCACCAACTAAACCACCAACAAAGATACAAATAGCTGAATCAATAAAGCCATTACCTGTTAATAAGTTTTCATTAATCGCAAAGAATGTTGCAATAACACCACTGAAGTAGAATATACCTTCTGTAGCTAAGTTAAATGCTCCAGAACGGAAATATAATAATGTGGCTAAACCAGCAAATGTTAATGGAATAAACTTAACTAATACATATCCAAAGTATGTAGATTTCTTAAATGGATAAGTTAATAATGCAACAAAGTCTGTGACTGGTTGATTACTAACAATACATAGAACGATAAATGTAACAGCTAGCGTAATTAATATAGAAATTAATATACGTAGGGCTTCAAATGGTTTATCATCTGTAATTTTGAATTTTTTCTTACTCATTCACATGCCCTCCTTATTTCTTCTTCTGTTTGTTTCTTAGTACCTAACATATATAGACCAAGTTCATTTTCAGTTACACCATGTAAGTCTTTAAAGTAAGCAACGATTTGTCCATCATACATAACAAGTAATGAATCACTTACAGACATAACTTCATTTAAGTCAGCACTAATTAATAAGATAGCAGCACCATTGTTACGCATATCAATTAATTCTTGGTGAATATAGTCAGCAGAACCAATATCAATACCACGTGTAGGTTGTTCAGCAATCATACATGTAGGATTAGCTTTCCATTCACGTGCAACAACAACTTTCTGTACATTACCACCTGATAAAGAAGTAAGTGTATCTTTTTCAGAATTTGCTTTTACGGCAAATTTATTAATTAATTCTTTAGCTGTTTTACGAATAACTTTTTCTTTTAGGAATACTTTTCCAGAATATTCATTTCTATCATAGTAAGTAGAAATAATATTATCTTGAATACTAGCACTTCTAGCACAACCATCAATCATTCTATCTTCAGGAATATAAGATAAACCAGATTCACGTTTTGCATGAATAGAAATGTTTTGAATTTCTTTACCATTTAGTTTAACTGTACCTTTTTGGAAAGGAAGCAAACCAGTGATCGATTTGATAAGTTCTTCTTGTCCATTACCTTGTACACCAGCAATACCAAGTATTTCACCACTATGTACATTGAAACTTACATGATTAACTTTATCTACACCATTTACTTTATATTCAATGTCTTCTACTTCTAGAATAGAATGCTTATCTGCTACTTCTTTTCTATAGCTATCATAAGAATCATCTAGTTTCTTACCAATAATTAATTCTGTTAATTTATCGATAGTAATATCATCATTGTTTTCAAATGTACCTTTTGTTTCACCTTTACGAATAACAGTAATACGATCAGATATTTCTTTAACTTCATTTAATTTATGAGAAATAAAGATAATTGTATGACCTAATTCTTTGAATGTACGTAATTGTTCAAATAATTGAACTGTTTCTTGAGGTGTAAGAACTGCTGTAGGTTCATCAAGAATAATGATTTCAGCATCACGATATAATGTTTTTAAAATTTCAACTTTTTGTTTTGCACTAACTGTTAAGTTACCAACTAAATCTGTAGGTTTAATTTCATTAAATTGGTATTTTTTAGCAAGTGCTTCAATTTCTTCATTGGCTTTTTTGTTGTCAATGAAACCAGCAGAGTTTTTAGGCTCTTTACCTAATACAATATTTTGAGCAACTGTAAATGAAGGAATAAGCATGAAGTGTTGATGCACCATGCCAATACCATTTGAGATTGCTTCCATAGAAGAAGAGAAGTTAGCTTCTTTTCCCTTGTAGATTATTTTTCCAGTTGTCTGCTTTTCAATTGCAAAAATAATCTTCATTAATGTTGATTTACCAGCACCATTTTCACCAACAATAGAATGTATTTCACCTTTTTTAAAACTGATATTAATATCACGGTTAGCTACAGTTCCATTTGTATAGATTTTGGTAATGTTCTCTAATCTTAAAATATCATCCATATATAACCCCTTAATTTATGAAAGATGCTCCACCAGAAATGATGGAGCATCTTGGTATACTAATCGTTATGAATTATAGACCAACTTTTTCAAGCCATCTGTCGTAGCAAGTATCATCTTGTAATTGATCTTCTACAACAATTTCGCCACTCTTTAATTTTTCAATATATTCAGTAACTGTAGCTTGTTGTTCTTCTGTCATGTTGTTCTTGTAGTTGTCGTTTTCAACGATACCTACAGCATCATCATTAACAGTTAAAGTACGTTGTGTACCCCATTCAGCTGTACCTTCAAGAATTTGTGTAACTCCCCAAAGAACACCAGAATCACATCTCTTTAATGAAGAAGTTAAGATGTGAGCAGCAAGTTCAGGTTTACCAGAGTTAGAAGCATATTGGTCAGAGTCAACACCGATTGCCCAGAAATCTTCTTCAGCAGCAGCGTCGAATAAACCGTTACCAGCACCACCAGCAGCATGATAAATTACGTCAGCACCTTGTTTGTGCATGTTAGAAGCGATTTCTTTACCTTTACCAGAGTCTGTGAAGTCACCAATGAAGCTTGAAACAACTTTGCAATCTGGGTTAACAGCATATACACCTTGCATGAAACCAGCTAAGAATTCTTTAATACCATCAACTTCAGCACCACCGATGCATCCAACGATGTTTGATTCTGTCTTAACACCAGCAACTAGACCAGCTAAGTAACCAGCTTCTTGACAAGCATATGTAACACTGATGATGTTGTCTTTAGAGTTTAGTTCAGCATCACTGTAGTCGAAGTTTACAAATTTAACTTCTGGATATTCTTCAGCAACTGTACACATGTATGGTTCATACATGAAGTTACCAGAAATAATAATGTCATAGCCTTCATCACAAGCTTGACGGTAAGCAGGTTCCCAACCAGCTGAGTCAGTACCCATTTCGATACCTGTTACTTCAACTTTGTCACCATACTTTTCTCTGATCAAATCCATACCAGCACCAGCTGTATCAAAGTAAGATTGGTCACCGAAGTTTGTAACGATTAATGCGATTCTTGTTACATCTTCTGTAGAAGCAGTAGTGTCAGTTGCGCTACCACTATCAGCTGTTCCACCATTGTCACTAGAACCACCGCAAGCAACAAGGCTTAGAGCCATAATGGAGCTTAATAGAATTGAAGCAAATTTTTTCATCCTTTTCTTTCCTCCTGAAATATATATAAACTAATGAATTAGTTCATACCAAAGTTATTTCTGAATCATATTCATTAAGTAGTGAACATGTTCAGGGCTAAAGAAGTATGGATCAGTATGCGCTAATCCATCATATATAGATAGTGTTACATGACTATCAGGATACTTTTCTTTAGCAGTGTTGAAGAATTCAACAGATTGTAAGTATGGAACAAGGTTATCTTTTGTGCCATGTTCTAAGATAATGTTTGGCATATGTTCATTAATCCAACATATAGGACTAGCTAGATTCATCATACGTTCATCTTTGAATCCTTGTCCCATATAAATACCAAATACAGAATCTTCTGTTGAGTGTGCTGTTTCATATATACCTAGTTTTACAGCTTGTTCATTTACTGTTCTAGGATTGGCGTTTCCATAAAATGAAATAATATTTTTAACTCTTGTGTCTAATGCTAATAGTAAAGAACTATTTTCAACTAAACCGGCTTCTAGTACTAAGTGAGCACCAGCTGATTCACCCCATAATGTAATGTTATCTACATCAATCTTATATTCTTCACTATGACTTCTTAAGAAAGAAATACATTTCTTTATATCGATAACAGATTGTGGAAATGGAGCATCTAATGCAAGAGTATAATCAGGTACTGCAACAATAAAACCCTCGTTAACCGGTTGAATCATTGGTTCGACAAATTTATCGGTTTTAAAACCAGATACCCAGCCGCCACCAAAAACAGATATAACAAGGGGATATTTTTCTTTCTTTTCTTCAGGATAGTATAAATCCAGTTTAAGCCCATCAGAGTAGTCTATGTCCGCAATCCTATTAGGATAACGATCAATATTCATATGTCCAAGGTCGAAATTTAGGAAATTTTCGAGATAAGGTGTCATAACGATATCTGTACGTTTCATAAAGTCCTCCAATAGCTGACTGTCTTTTTCATTTATGTAGGAATTATATACTTTACAAGCTGATTTGAAAATAAGAAATTTACAATAAATATTATTAAAGTTTTCACATATTTTACTTAGAATAATTCGATATATAAGGAATATAATGCGAGTTTTACAGTGAAAATAAAAAATGATGCATAATTATGCACTATTTGTTATTTTGCCTATGTACCGTATTGATTACTATCTATATGAAAATGTATAAAAAACACTAGCTTTCGCTAGTGTATAAGTCAAAATATTTGATGAATACAGTAAATTACCAATTACATTCATCAAAATTATCATCGTTGAGTTCTTTTATATAAATATTAAGAGAAACTACTTTTCCAGATAATAAACTGTCTTCAAGATAATAATCATCATTTGATTCGTAAATTTCATCCCATTCATTATATTTTAATTTTGGATCACAAATTAAAGCTTCTTCTATTTTCATGCCTACATATATTCCATTTGGAAGTTTTATTTTTGAATTCTTTTCGATGCTTATCTTAAATAATTTAGAGTTTCCTTCGGAAAAGAATAGTTTTATTGAGTCATGTATAATAATGATTTTCCAAGTGTATCCAACAGTACATTCGCTATTGTCTTGCACAATAATTTTATATTTAATATTTTCATTATCTAAAATTTGTAAAATATCTTCATAATGGCTATAAAGACATATTTTTCCTATGCCTTTGTGAGGTGTTAGTATATAGTTCATTAAATTTTTCCTTGTATCTTTAGTAAGTGTTTTTAGTATAGCATGTAAAAAATCAGTATAAATAAAAAACACTAGCTTTCGCTAGTGCCTAAGATTTAGATATTTCCTGTTAACCAAGCAAAGATAAAGAATAATGCAAAGCCAAATAAGTATACTAAGCCAATAATAGACATTACTTTTAGCCATTTCTTTACTTGATGATGTTTGTTATTTACTAAAGTGTAATTTAATAATGCAAAGAATGGTGTTGTGATAAATGAGGCAATCATGGCAAAACGTAACATTGTCGCAACATTACCAGAGAACATATAAACAATAATTAATGAGATGATGGATGTTAAGGAAATCCAAACCGCTAGAGACTTTTTAGAAGTTTCTTTTTTACCTAAAAGTAAACGAAGTGTTTCATCATTTGCACGAGAATATCCATCCACAACTGTAATTACTGTTCCAAAGATACATAAGAAAGCAATAAATGTAATTAATAATCTTGACCAATCACCTAATACAGATGCATACATATTTACAAATTGAGCAATATATGCGGCAGAAGCACTTAATACTTCTTCACCAGATCCATATTGAATTAATGCGCCTAATGCAACAAAGATGATAGCGAGTATAGCTGTACTAATATAACCAACATTAAAGTCAAACATTGCGTCATCCATTGACATATCATCTACTTGTTTTTTCTTCTCAACTTGCCACATAGAATTGATTGCGGAAATTTCAATAGGACAAGGCATCCAACCCATTAATGAAACAATAAAAGGTAAAGCGGACATTTGCCAAGGAGAAGGTGCTACAAAATCTGGAGCATATTCACGATGTTTAAATAAGGCAATAACAACTGCTACTACAGTCGCAATAGTTAAAGAAGTCATAACCCATTTTGCTAATGTGTCTAAGAATTTGTATCCACCAATGAGTAACATTGCCCAAATAATGACAATAATGATTGTTGTGAGTTGTGAAATTGTTAAACCAAAACCATTTGGCGCAACATTATATAAAATGGCTGCACACAAGATACCTACACCAGCTGTATTTACGATTGCTGAGAAGACATTTAATATAAAGAAAACTGTAAGCCATCCTTTACCTTTTTCAGCATAACCTTCAATTAAACTTTTATTATTTTCCATTGTATATTGTGAACCAAAACGGAAAAATGGATATTTAAATACATTGATTAAAATAATCATTAACGCTAATTGCCATCCATAAATAGCACCAGCTTGAGCAGAAGAAACAATGTGTGATCCACCAACGGCAGCAGAAGCCATTAAGATACCAGGACCTAATGCTCTAAATTTAGATTTCCATGTTGATTTCTGTGTTGTATTTTCCATATAAATCTCCCCTTAATCAAAAATGTTTGATTATTTCAATAGAATAATGAAACGTATTTTCATTGTCAATGGAAATATGAATAATATGAACCACAAATGATTATGTCCCAAATCAGAGTACAAATGAGAAATAATCAAAATATAGATTGACTTAAAGTTAACTTTAAGTGCTATGGTCGTGTTGTAGGAGGACATAACATGAAAAAATTACTTATTGCATATTTTTCTTGGTCCAATGGGAATACAGAAAGAATTGCGAAATTATTACAAAAAGAAGTAGGTGGAGATCTAGTTAAGATTGAAACGGTGCAACCCTATGATGCTAGTTATGATGAAGTGGTAAAACAAGCTCAAGAAGAAGTAAATCGTGGGTATGAACCTGAAATTAAAAAGTTAGATATAAATATAGATGATTATGATGCTATAGCAATTGGTACACCAACATGGTGGTATACTATGGCACCTGCTGTTCTAACATTTATGCATCAGAATGATTTCAAAGGAAAAACAGTTATTCCATTTATGACTAATGCTGGTTGGCCAGGTCATGTGATTAAAGATATGAAGAAAGCATGTACTGGAGCTACTATTTCTAATGAAAAAGAAATTCTATTTGATTCAAATGGTTGTGATCATATGGAAACATCTATATCAGAACTAGAAGAATGGATAAAAGAAGTAAAGAAAACACTAGTAAGTGAATAAGAAAAATAGCTGGGATAAATCATCTCAGCTATTTGCTTGTCTATTTTCTAATTCATGTATTGTGTGGTGTGCAATAGGGCTCCAAGTGACACGTTTAAATAAAGCAATGATTGTAATAGGAGCATAGGTGAATAAGAAGATTGGAAATAAGAACAAATATCCTATCTTTTTATATGTAGGACCATGTATGTTTTCTCGTTCTGTAATTAGAGTAACAAGTCCCATTAATAAGAATAAGAAATAATAAACAATCATAGACATTACAATGAAATCAATCATTCTATTTTTGATTAGAATAGAAACGTATCTTGGCATACTAGTAGAAGTAATTCCTAATATTACACTCATAAAAATTAAAGATAATGTCACTAAGGTACATGGAGCTACAGTCATTAAAACATCATATATACCAAACTTATAAGGGCTTGAAATTAAACCTTTTAGCAATGACCAAGAATACTTCTCATTGATTTCTAAAAATCCTTTAGACCATCTTAGACGTTGATTGTAAGATTGAGACCAGCTTATAGGTTGCTCATCATAGACAATTGCTTTACTACAATAGCCAATCTTTTTACCTTTTAATGCGCAATTGACAGAGAATTCTATATCTTCTGTTAATAAGTGATAAGGCCAACCTTGGTTTTCTTTCATTAATTCTTTAGAAACACAAAAACCAGTTCCACTAATCATACATGTAGTATTCATAACATTTCTTGCGGCATTCACAAGTCTTGCTTCATGTAAGAACCAAACAGAATATCCATACGTTAACCAATTTGTACAGAAATTCTTAGAGTTTCTGTAGCACGTTAAAGCATCATACTTTTTAGTCGCAAATCTACCATTCATTTCTTTTAAGAAATTTTGATCAACGATGTTATCAGCATCAAATACGATATATGCATCATAGTTATCACCAAAATCTCTTTGTATTGCATGATACAAATAATCTAATGCATAACCTTTACCAACATGTATTGTGTCTTCTCTTTCATATACATATGCACCATTATCATATGCAATTTGGGCAGTATCATCCGTACAGTTATCTGCTAATACAAAGATATCGTATTTATCTTTGTCATAATTTTGTTTCTTAAGAGAATCAATAATTTCTTTGATGACATTTTCTTCATTTCTAGCACTAATCATAATTGCATAGTGCAACTTTTTGGTTGACGTTGGCAGCTTAAAGTATTTAGAAAGAATGCCAACAATTATATAAATAACTTGATAGAAATAAAGTACAGTTAATACAAAAAAGATCACTTCATTTATGTTGTCAAATAGTCTTAACCATTTCATAATCTAATATTCCTTTTCCTATTGCTACCTAGTAGCATGCAACATTGTAGGATGAATATTTCAAAAATCTATGGACTTCAGCAAATGTTCAGTTATTCTTTAACAAATGATAAGAATATTCAGCTAGTGTTCAGTTAATCTTAATATTCTCTTAATGAGTAATAACATTTATACTTACTACAGGAGAAATTTATGATATTTAACGACTATTACAAAAGAATATATGCGTCTTGGTTAGGTAAGCTAATTGGAATTAGATTAGGGGCTCCAATAGAAAATTGGTTAGGTAAAGATGTAAGAAGAATGTATCATCCAATTCGTAACTATACTGTAGATTACAAGCAATTTGCGGCAGATGATGATGCAAATGGACCATTATTCTTTGCGTCTGTAATGGAAAAATATGATTTAGAAACAATTACGGCAAAAGCTATGGGGGAACATTTACTCAATGTAGTTGGTGACCATACAGGTTTTTTTTGGTGGGGTGGTAAAGGTATCGCTACAGAAGAAACTGCTTGGGATAATTTAATCTGTGGCATGGATGCACCACATTCTGGTTCGACAGAAACAAATGGTAAGACAATAGCTGATCAAATTGGTGGCCAAATCTTTAGCGATTGTTGGGGATATATTACACTTGGTAATGTTGATGATGCAGTTAGACTAGCTAGTATGATGGCAAGCGTCACCCATGATGGAGAAGGAATAGAAGGTGCTAAATTTGTTAGTGCATGTATTGCCTTGGCATGGAAAAAACATGATATCAAAGAAATAATTGATGATGCGAAGAAATATTTGGTTCCAGATTTAAAGTATTATGCACTCATTAATGAAATAGAAGAAATTTACGAAGAACATCCAGATGATCCTGATTATTGCTTAAATTATATTGAAGATAAGCATAGCTATGATCATTATGATGGTGTATGTCATATATTACCAAATGCGGCAATTATGCTTTATGGAATGTTATATGGGCATAATGATTTTAATGAAACAATGAGACTAATTGCGGAAGCAGGAAGAGATACAGATTGTAATTTAGGCAATGTTGGCTCGATTATGGGTATGATGTTAGGACTAGAAGGAATAGATGAAAAATGGATTACACCATTTAATGATATTCTTATTTCTAGTAGCAGTATTGGCTCAAAGAATATTACAACGATATCGAATAGTGCAAAATATTTTACGCAGTTAGGTTGTAAGTTATATGGAATTGCTTATGAAAAAAGTGATACAAATATAATTTCTTATGATTTTTCTTTGCCATACGCAACAAATGGTTTTGAAGTTGTAAGTAATCGTTATTGTGCAATTAGTCTAAGAACAAATAATGATGGTCTACAAATTAATCTAGATAATGTATTAAAAGGAAGAACAATCAGAGTATATAAGAAGACATATTTTACTAGTGACGATGTATATGATTGCCGCTACCAACCACAATACACACCTATTCTAGAAGAAGGAGATATTATTTATTTAAGGCTAAGAAGTGATGATGGTTTAGAACCAATATCTAGATTAGTATGTTTCAGTGGGGATATGGAAATAATAAACGAAGATATTGAATTTGGAGAAGACACTGAAATCCATATTCAAAAGATGGAAAAGTCATCAATCATTACTTCAGTAGAAATACAAATGGAATTCGTTAATGATATCCAAAGAAAAGTTGTTTTCCTTGATTATTTTAAGATTGAGAAGCATCCACAGTTTGAATATAAAGGTACAGATTTAGAAGTAGAAGACTGGGGATTAAATTTTGATGGTAATCATGAAAGAGGAATAAGAGGATTAGACATTTATCGAGGTAAAGCGTACTTAACAAAAGATAGTATGATCTTAAAAAATCACTCTGCTTTCAATATATCTAGTGTTTATGCAAAGTTTAAAAAGGTTGGATTTGAACTTGAAATGAATAGTGATTCAAATTTTACTTTAGCATATGCATGGAATGGATCATATGACTATACAGGCATTATTTTTGATATGACTAAACAAGAAATAAAGTTTGTTGATCGTGATTCACATTCAGATGTATTTAAGCGACAGATAGAATATGCAGAATATCGAGGTAAAGTAAAAATAGAAGTAGATTTAGAAGAAAGACAATTATTAGTTGAATATGGTGAGATAGCTGAAACGTATTCACTAAGTAATGATATTACTGGCGAACAAGGAGCGATAGCACTTATCAATGAAGGAGATAGTGATTTATATATTACAAATATAAAAGGGGAAGCAGAATGAAAAATATATTAATTGATTGTGATCCAGGTCATGATGATGTAATGGCAATATTATCATCATTAGCTAGTGATGAAGTAAATGTAGTAGGCATTACTACAGTATGTGGAAATAACTATTGTGAAGTTATTACAAAGAATTTATTAAATGTTCTATCTTATATAGGAAGAGAAGATATTCCTGTAGCTATGGGTCAAACTAGACCATTACTGTATGATCCAGAACCACAAGATGC
>CAVAZS010000052.1:0-15082 GCA_963593385.1 Lachnospiraceae bacterium
TACCTGCTGCACAAAATAAATAAACGTTTTTCATTGTCTTTCTCCTTTAGTCTAAATTTTCTCCATTACTTTCTATAACTTTCTTATACCAATAGAATGAGTCTTTCTTATAACGGTTATATGAACCAGTTCCATCATCATTCTTATCTACATAGATAAAGCCATATCTCTTTCTCATTTCTCCAGTTCCTGCTGAAACTAAATCAATGCATCCCCAAGTTGTATAACCAATTAAATCCACACCATTTTCTACTGCTTTAGCCATATATTTAATATGTTCTCTAAAGTAATCAATTCTATATGGATCGTGAATTGAACCATCTGCTTCAACTGTATCATATGCACCTAGTCCATTTTCTACTACCATCAGTGGTCTCTTATAACGGTCATAAATCATTTCTAGATAATATTCTAGTCCTGCTGGATCTAATGCCCATCCCCAATCAGAATATGTTAAGTATGGGTTCTTTACTCCTGTTGACATATTTCCACCAACAATTTCTTTATTATCATGAGTTGTGATAGCTTGTGTCATATAGTAAGAGAATGTATAGATATCTACTGTTCCTTCTTTTAATTCTTCTAAGTCTTTATCTGTGATATCTAACTGTACATTGTGTTCATTCCATAATCTTTTTGCGAATGTAGGATATTCGCCAAAGCATTGCACATCACCACAATAGAAGATACCTTTTTCCCATTTATGTCTATTCCATAAGATATCGTTAGGATCACATGTTAGTGGATAATATGTAATACCACAAATCATACAACCAATTTTATTTGTAGGATCTACTTCGTGCCCAATCTTAACAGCTCTAGCACTTGCGACAAATTGATAATGTAAATGTTGATATGCTTGTCTATAATCTTCATCACTTGCATCATCTGATAAGAAATTAATAGTGTTATTAATCTCATTGAATGTTAACCAATAATGAACTAATCCCTTATATTCTTCAAATACAGTTCTAGCGTACTTTTCAAATAGATCAACATATTTTCTATTTTGCCAATCACCATATTTTTCTTCTAATGCTAGTGGTGTATCAAAATGCCAAATAGTTACTAATGGTTCAATATTATATTTCTTTAATTCTTCAAATACATTTTTATAGAATGCTAAACCTTCTTTATTTGGTTCACTTTCTTCTCCTGTAGGATAAATTCTTGACCAAGAAATAGACATTCTAAACATCTTAAATCCCATTTCAGCCATTAATTTAATATCTTCTTTGTAATGATGATAGAAATCTATACCATCATGATTTGGATATAGTTCATCATCAAATACTTTAAAATGTGCTCCTTCAGGCAATTTAAATCCCCAATTAGGTAACTTACATTTATTTCCATCTTTATCTACAAATGTAACCATTCTAGGTTCTTTTACAGTTCCTCCTGTTGTTACATCTGTTCTAGCTGGTCCTCTACCATCAATGTTCCATGCTCCTTCGCATTGGTTTGCTGCAGTAGCACCACCCCAATAAAATCCTTTTGGAAATCCATTATTCATTTTGTTTTTCTCCTTGTCTATATAATTATATTAACGAATATGGTCTAAAGAATAAACAATATTTCCAGATTTACCATCTTTTCTTTTCCCAGTAACTTGATCAATTTCTTTTGCAACAAATACATCATATTGTTGAAATTTCCAAGGAATATGATCATCTGTACCATTTAGTATATCTTCTGCCACCTCTAAATTTTCATCCACAAGTGACTTAGGTGATTCACATGTTCCATGTTGTCTTAAAATACGATCAAACTTATCTTCGATAGATTTTAATTTATAAAGCGTATTACGATATTCTTCTACTGTAGAGCATTCAGGTCTAAAGATAAAAGTCATCACCCCACATGCATCACCAAATAAACATACTCTATCTTCTTTAACAAGGATAACCATCATTCCTTGTGTATGACCTGGTGCACTATAAGCTTCTAAAGTAATATCTCCTAAATCAAATGTCATACCATCTTCTAAATCTTTAAATGAACCTGTATACATTGGAATAAAATCTTCATCTTTAATATCAGGATAAGATTTACTTAAAGATAGTTTTCTAAAAGTAAATGCTGTTCTTTCATAAAACAAATCATAATCTAGTGGATTCATATAGACTTCTTTCCATTCTTCAGCACCTGAAGCATGATCTACATGTCCATGAGTAATAATGACATCATAAGGAATATTAAATGTTGTATCGATATAGTTTTTTAAGCTCCCCACACCATATCCTGTATCAATTAAAGCTCCTTTATTTGAACCTTTTATAAAATAAACTGCTACATCTCCAACACCTTTAATTCGATAAATATGTTCTGTTATTTTTTCTTTTGTAAATTCTACATTCATATTTTCTCCATCTAGCAAATAAGCTGAGAATAATCTCAGCTTACTTATACTATTTAGCTTCTTCTAATTCTCTTTCTTTTTCAGCTTTTAATAGTTGTTTATCATATGTAAGGATAAATGGTGCAATGATGCATAGATCAATTGCGAATACGATTAACCATACAACAGATGTGCGAATATCACCTGTACCTAACCAACAAGCAAGAGGTCCTGGAACTGTGAATGGTAATGTGATATAGAACTTGCCACATAAGTGTGAACTAGCCGCAAACCAATAGATACTTGAGTTAACAACTGTACCGATTAACATAGGAATTAATGTATAAACATTTAATACTGTAGGTAAACCAAAGATTGATGGTTCATTGATATTAAACATACTAGGTACAATCGCAACTTTAGATACGGCACGAGCTTGTTTAGATTTAGCAAATAGTAAGATAACAATATTCATTGCTAAGTATGTAATCCAGTTACCGAAAATACCATTTACAGATCCTGCAAGAATGTATTGAGCTTCTTGGCCAGCAGCTACTGCTTCAGCATTTGCGGCTAAACCAGCTGTTGTAATAGGTGTAAGTACAACGTTTACCATGTTTCCACCATGAATTCCAAACCACCAGAATATAGTAGAAAGAATATTTAGAATCCACCAAGCAGGAAGAGATGTTCCAGCTCTCATTAATGGTTGGAAAATTGTATAAACAAGTGAAGCTAGTCCAGCGCCTGTTGTAGATTTAACAATTGAATCTAGTAGAATGAATAATACAACGCTAGCAACACCAGGAAGTAATGCATTAAATGGTGCAGCAACATTAGGTGGAACTGAATCAGGAAGTTTAATTGTAATGTTATGTTTAGTAAATGCTCTATTGATTTCTACAACAATTAGACCAACAACCATAGCACTAAACATATAGCCAGCACCTAGCATATTAATGTTAATCGTTAATGTTGTTAAATCTACAGCACCAGAAACACATAAATATGTTAATAGTGCCATAACCATGTTATTGATACCATTCATCTTATAAGAAGTAGCTAATTGGAATGATACACCACATACAACATATAGTGAGATGATACCAATTGTTAGATAATATGGTAGTAGTAATGTTGTAGCATTTGCTGTTGCAAAGCTCTTCCAAGCAAGTAAGAATGCATAGAAGAAGTTAGAAGGTTCTGTAATTGTTGCAGGAATTGGTGGAATAGCTAATAGCATTGCGAAGCCACCAATAATTGTAATTGGAATTAAAATTGTAAGACCATCACGTACTGCAGCCAAGTGTCTTTGGTTAGCAATCTTTTGGCCTACTGGTACGACATGACTTTCCATAAAGCTTTGAAACTTGTCCATAAAGGAAGTTTTTTTCGTTTCTGACATTTTTTCTCCTCTTTCTTCTGCGATAATTTCTTTCAAATAAATATTACGTACTAAATTATTAATTTTTTCCCCATCAGCACTTACAAACAAAGCTGGTGGAATTTGAACAACATGTATATCCCCATAAATAGATGCCTGTTCAACAATTGATTCATACGCATATTTGATTTGTGGAGAAACTAAGACAACATCATATTTGGCTATGATATTTTCTAAGTCTACAAGTCCTCTAGCATCAATTGACCAATTCTCCCCGGGTTTCTCATTTTCTTTCATCTTATTGATCAATATACTTGAGCTTGCTCCATAAACGCAGACCACTAAGATAGTTAAGTTATTCAACATATATTTTTCCCTATCTCTATTCATACTGTATTCCTTTTGTTTTTATGATGTACGAATTCATTTCCTTCAATAAAAGGAAACGCATTATTTGCTATAATTATAACTGTATGAAGAACATAGAGAAAGACATTGTAAATTATTTGCTCAGTAAAAAAGATGAATATGTTTCCAGTTCTGATATTGGATTTGCACTAGGCGTATCCTCTAGAACAATTAGAAATTATATGAGTAATCTTAAAAATACTTTATCTAGTTATGGTGCCACTTTAGATGTATATCATGGCCAAGGTTTTAAGATTGTCATTGAAGATCAAACTAAGTTCAAAGAATACTTACAAGATGATGAAAAAGAAACACCTTTTTCTAACCCAGAAGCAAGAAAGAAATATATCTTATTACGTTTACTTACCGCAACAGATTATATTAATTCCTATGATTTAGCTGATGAAGTAAGTGTATCTGCCTCTTTATTACGTATTCATTTAAAAGAAATCGCTGAAATTTTAGAGCGATATCATTTATCTCTAATTAACTCTAAACTAAATGGTTATAAAGTTGAAGGTGATGAAAAAAATGTCCGTTTATGTATTGTACAAGAATGTCGTAATACAGCAATATTAGATTCATATTTTAAACATGATGAAAACTTAGACTACGTTAATGGTATTCAATCTATCTTAGAAGATGCGATGCATAAGTTTAATATTGCGATAAGTTCTGAATCTATCAAATCTTTAAAATTACATTTTTTAATTGCTATCGCAAGATTAAAAGCAGGAAATGAAATTGATATTGATAAAAATGTGGTCTCTCAAATTCATGTGACACCAGAATTTTTTGCGATGGGTTATATCACAAAACAAATAAAAGAAAAATATGGTATTGCCTTCACAGAAAATGAACAAGTTTATATGACTATGCATATTACTGGTAAGAGAAGATTATATGGACATGAGCATTTGCAAGTAGAAGTCACACGTGAAGCGATTGTATTCATCAATAAATTTTTAAGAAATATCTATAAAGCAACAGGTGTTGATTTATTTGAAGATGAAGAATTACGTATTGCCTTGCTCAATCATATCGTTCCATTTTTAACTAGAGTAAGAACAAAATTCATCATTCAACAAAATGATTTAACAGGTATCAAAAATAGTTATCCTTACGCTTATGAATTAGCTGTATATGGCTTAGATGGATTATTAACCCAAGATCAAATATCTAGTGCTGAAATTGCTTATTTCACATTACATATTGCTTTAGCTTTAGAAAAAAGAGACAGCGTTATTAGTGAAAAAATGAATGCATTAGTTTTATGTAAAGATGTTGAAAGCATGTATATGTTACTTTCATATCGTTTGAAAAAAGAACTTGATGATTACTTTAATAGCTTCTACTTTATGGCAATTGAAGATTTCAAAGAAAATAAATCTGAAGAAAACTATGATGTTATCTTAAATACTACAGATGTATCAATTGCTTCTCATATACCTGTAATTCGTTTATCTTCTAGAGTCACAGATCAAGATGTGCAAAATATTCGAAGCTTAACAGGAAAAATGAATATAGCGAATATCTTATTTGATAATTTTGATCGTGATTTATTCTTACGTTTAACTAATGTCGATAATAAAGAACAAGTTTTACTAGCCATGATTGAAGCTCTCAATAAGAAATATACATTGCCAAATAATTTTTATGAGCTTGTATTACAAAGAGAAAGTATAGATTCTACAGAATTCGGTAAATATATTGCAATTCCACATTCAATCAATCCTATTTATGATTATAGTTTTGTTTGTATTGCAAAATTAGATAAACCAATACGTTGGGTCAAAGAAGATGTACAATTTGTTTTCTTAATCAACTTATCTGAATCCAAAAAGGCAAAATGGTTCTTAGATACAATTACATCAGTATTATCAAATGAAGCTGTGATAAAAGAATTAACTACTATAAATAATTTTGAAGAATTTATTCAATTATTAGAAAAATAGCCAGATGCTCTAGTAAGTATCTGGCTATTTTTTGATTCTATAATATTTTGTATTCTTCCCTGTTCCTTCTTTTTTTATTTCATCTAGATTTATTAATTTTCTAAATGCCAATTCTATAGAACTATCACTAAGCGTAGGGCACATTTCTCTAATATCCTGTTTATTAAATCGTCCTATAATATTTAAACTTGCCTTTCTAACCATTTCTAAAGCAGGTGGATTGTCTTCTATTAGTTCTAATCTTTCATCAATATCTTTGTATGCAGAAAGAATCGTACCTAGCAAATATTTAATAAATGGTAAATTATCTTCATTTTCTTCATGCCAACCTATTTGAGAATTTTGCAAAGCACCATAATATAAATCTTTATTCTTTGCAATTTTCGCTTCCAAAGAAATATATCTTCCTACATAAAATCCATTTTGATAAAGAAGTAATGTTGTGAGTAATCTACTCATTCTTCCATTACCATCATTAAAAGGGTGAATACATAAAAAGTCGTGGACAAAGATAGGAATCATAATTAATGGTTCTACTTCCATATTTCCAATTACACGATTATATTCATCACAAATCTTATCTAATGCATTAGGTGTTCCAAATGGACTAAGAGGTGTAAATAAAGTCACAGAATGACCATTAGGATAAGTTGCACTAATATAATTCTGCACATTCTTCGTTTTTCCACCCATAGGATTATTCTCATAGCTATATAGAATCTTGTGTAATTGCAATATATAGTTTCTCTTAATTGGAATTACATCGTAATTTTCATGTATTAGATTTAAAACATCTCTATATCCTGCAATTTCTTCTTCATTTCTATTTTTAGGTGTTGTTTTGTTTTTCACTAATTGTTTTATACGCGTACTAGTAGTAATAATACCTTCTATCTCATTGCTTGATTCTGTACTTTGTATTTTAGCAATTTCCACTAATTTATCTAATTCATCTGATTTTTGTTTAAGATAAATATCTTGTTTTCCTACTTCTCTATATATTGCAGATATTAAACTTAACGTTTCAGAATCCCAGTTATATTCTTTTATTTTTGAATAATTAAAATTTCTCATCCCTTAATTTTCTCTCTTTTCCCTTAAAATATATACGAAATTAAGGACATATTCAATGATTTATACAAAATACTACCGAAATGAAAATTTAATAGAATTCCATAAATTAGTGAACCTCCCCACCCAAACGCTACGCATTATAGATGAAGCTTCCAAGGACTTGTGTTTCCCTTAGACTTTCGTCTACCATTGATACAGTTGAGGCACAGCATATAATAGCTATCGCATCTTATACACCTATCCTTACTAACATGTATAGACTTATGCCAAACTTTATAACATTACAGAATTAATATTCCACAATGTAGATAATGTTCTTGAGGTTCCACTACCGATATCAGAAACTTTTGTCATAATATTGGGTAATACTTTTATTAATTCTTTGATAATGTATCTAGCACCTATGTTATATGATGCATTTAAATCACAGTTATAGATTTTACCGTTATTAAATTTACATACATCATATGGTGTATTTTCATTAACTTTATTTCCTCTTAATGTAGTACCACTACCATCATATGCTAGTTTACTTGTGTTCCATGCACATACATGAGCTACACGTATTCCATAACTATGTGCTAGTCTTTCAGTTGTATTTTGAATATCTTGATGTTTCCACATAGAAAGTTTTTGTTTCTTTGAACCTTTCTTTTTACCTTTAGTATCTAAATACTCAAATACAATAACATCAGCTTCATTAAACAGTGCATAATCTACAATTTTACGTGCAACAAGATGAGCTAGATTTAGGTTTCTTCTTTTCGCTATAGACCATAGTCTTCCTACATCATGTGATCCATGTTCCTTTTGAAAAGCAGATACTCTATGTAATGCATGATTTAAAGAGTCTTTTTCTTTACCACAATGAATAAACTTACGTGATAAGACAGTTCCCTTATAATTTAATACACTACATATAGCGTCACTTGTAATGTCTAAATCTACAGCGCATACTTTTTGGTTGTAGATATCTTTATTAGATAACTCAACATTAAAATCTCTAGTAAAACGTAATTCATAATGACCATGTTTCTTTTCTAAGATTGGAGCAGACCATCTATCTAAAGGAGCTTTATTTTCTAAGTACTTTAAGTCAGAATGGTTTAATCTTATTTTTTGCCATACCCAATCATTATTTCTATAAACTTTAATATATGCTTCATCATTTACATGACTAAACATATTTCCTTTATAGAAACATGGCATTAGATGATTACCTTTATCTAGCTTTGGTATAGTACCTTTACAACCATTAGATGTCCAAATATCTACTTGAGACATATAACTAGAAAATATACCAATAGCTTTAGTAATTGCACTTCTTCTTAAGTAAGAAGGAAACTTATAAAACTTTTCATCAAAGTCATAGATAGCTTTTCTAGTTGAAGTACCATGTACCAGTTTTTCTACATAGTTCATTTTCTTTAAAGAACCATTTATTTTAGATATATCATCCCAGTTATCTTGAATAGGTTTAACTAAATAGTTTATGGCATCATTAAAAATGACAGTTGTCCTTTTAACTGCTTTATAACCATCTTTGAATTTTACGCCATAACTTTGAGCTATCTTCATACTAATATTTTGCCTCATTTTTTAAGCGTTTATTCTAGCTGGCTAACCCTGCCTAAACCTTCAGCTATAGACAGGGAATGCGCCAGCAACTATTCAAATAAATCATCCATAGTAATCACATTTACAAAATCACCACTATACTCATTATAAATTAAGCCATATGTAGTAATTAAAGTACTATGAATAGCCATTTTAGGAGATAATTCTTTTTCTAACGATATCATTCTATTACGAAGTATCTTGTCGTAACTTTTATCTACAGAATATTCACTACCATAGAATTTCATTTCACACATATTTACAATATTGTCTTTTCTTTCAATAATCATATCAATTTGTGTGCCAGTTTCTTCAATATTCTTTTTTGACCAAGCTGATTGGTTAGTACTTACACCACTAATTCCAAGCGCTTTTTTTATTTGATTAATGTGATTAAAACATACATTTTCAAAAGCTATGCCTCTCCAAGACACAATATTTTGTGAAGCAAGATTTGAAAGCCAAAAATCATTACTCAACGAATTATTACCATCCATAAATTTTAAATGAAAGTTACAAAATGCATCTGTCAATTTGTAGTATTCTTCTCGTTTACTACATCCAAAGGGAACATATTTAATAATAAAATCACTTACAAGCAATGCGGAAAGAGCACTTGTCAACGTTCCACCAGATGTTATTCCAATACCTTTTGCTATTTCAGTACGAGTACATCCATAGTGCTTAGAACCAACCACCTTAATGATTGACATCATCATTTCTGGATTATTAAAAATGGAATTGAATAAACGTTCAAATTCATTTTTTAAAGGTGCTTCCTCTGTGAAGAAAATTTCATCTATATTCTGTGCCAAACTTAAACCACTTTTGTAATAATACAAATAATACGGAATGCCTCCAGTTATCATATAAGATTGGACTATATCATATCTAGATAGTTTAATATTTTCGCTTAGAAAGTATTCTTCACATTCTCCTAGTGTGAAGGGTTTAAGCTTGATCTCACATGTCAATCTATTATAAAGACCACCATGATTATTAATTAATTTATCTGTCATCCATGATGTTGCACTACCACATACCACTAACATTAAATTTTTTCTTGAACTAGCCCATGTATTCCAAAAACCTTCAAACGCAGTAATAAACCCAGATTTAGGAGTATCAAGCCACGGCAATTCATCAATAAAAATAAGCTGTCTACTACCATCGTCAATACTCTGCAAGTACATTTCTAGCATTAAGAAAGCATCCATCCAATTATCAGGGCATTCTGATTTTTTCATTCCATTAAGAATCAAAGAATTATAAAAATGCTTTAATTGCTTTTTTACTAAGCTTTCTGTTGTATCTGTATCTGCATCGATTGGTGATAAACCAGCATGGCGAAATGTAACTCTTCCATCAAAAACTTCGTTAATCAAATATGTTTTACCAACTCTTCTTCGTCCATAGACAGCCACAAATTGTGATTTATTACTATTGTATAGTTTGTTTAATAATGCAATCTCTTTTTTCCTTCCTATCATATCATTACCTCCAAGAAATGATAATCAGCCACAAAATGAAGTTTTTCCTTGTTCGTGGCTAGTTTTCTTAATTATTATAACATATAATCAGCCACGAATTTAATTTTCTATCGTTCATGGCTGATTATACAACTGTAACATATCTAGCAAATGAATTTTTAGTAGTTTTTTAAGCTATGTGTATGTGTATTTAAAAGTTTGCAAAATGTACCTTTATATTCCTTAGATATCAATATTGATGTAACACAAGATGATAATCAGCCACAAAATGATTTTTTATGTGTTCATGGCTAATTATCTAAAAAAAGGTATCTAGAATTATTAGTTCTAAATACCTAAATATAATTTTATTCATATCTTAATGCATCTATTGGATTTAACTTAGCTGCTTTATTCGCTGGATAATATCCAAAGAAGATACCTACAGCCATAGAGAATAATACAGATCCAACAATTGATGATAACGAAGGACTAGCCGCAAATCCTAATAATTTTGCACCGATAAAGCCAAGTCCTAATCCTAATAGAATTCCTATAATGCCACCAATTAAACAAATGATTACACTTTCTGTAATAAATTGCATACGAATTGAATTACGTGTAGCACCTAATGCTTTTCTTGTACCAATTTCTCTTGTTCTTTCTGTAATAGATACAAGCATAATATTCATTACGCCAATACCACCAACAAGTAATGAAATACCTGCAATAACACTAATTGCTAAGGTCATACTATTTAAAATTGAAGTCATTGATTCTAACATACTCGCTAAGTTACTAGCTTGCACTGTGTATGAATCATTATGTGTATAATATGACGCAAAGAATTGCTGTACCGTATTTAGAAATGAAGTACTATCTACGCTTGTTGACGCAACGACTGTGATATTAGAATATCCAGATGTGGAACCATTTATCTTTTTAGCAGTAGATAAAGGAATATACATATCTGTTGGTATATTCGATAAATCTGTATTTGTACTACTATTATCGTATTTGTATACACCTTCTATGTAGAATTCTCTTGTATAGCCATTTAAATCAATTGTAAATGATTGACCCATCGCTTCCGAAACACTACCATATAGATTTTCTGCCGCAACATCACTAATTACACATACTCTTCTTTCTTTTGTGTTATCTTCAGTATTAATCCATCTACCTGTTAATAAAGTCACTTCATTTGCGATTGTATATTCTTCATTTACACCTGTAATAGAAACTTGAGAAGTATTATCACTTTTACTAATAGAACCATTCCCAACGTTTTCTGTTAAAATAACCGCATCTACATCAGTTCCATATAAACTTCTAAATTCAGAAATCATATCATCAGAAATTAAATCTGATTCTGTCATACTGCTTCGACTAAAGTCTCTAGCAAAATCTCCTCCACCAATGACAAACATTCCATTAGATGAAGAACTACTTGAACTTTTTTGTGTAACAGAAACCGTAATATTTGTGATACCAAAAGAAGATAGCTCATTTGTTACACTTCCACTTAGTGAGTTACCGATTGTCATAATACCAATGACACTAGCGATACCGATAATAATTCCTAACATGGTTAATATCGCTCTCATTTTATTCGCTGCTAGAGAAGAAAACGCCATTTTAATGTTATCTAGAAATCCCATCTATGCCTTTTCCTTTCCGTTCACCAATAATATTTCCATCGCTAATTTCAATAATACGATCACTTTCTTCTGCTAAGTGTGCATTATGTGTAATAAGTACCACTGTTACGCCTTCTTCATTATGTAACTTATGAAATAAATCCATAACTTCTCTACTTGTTACACTATCTAAAGCACCAGTCGGTTCATCCGCAAGTAAGATAGAAGGATGATTTGCCATAGCTCTAGCTATCGCTACACGTTGTTTTTGACCACCAGACAATTCATTAGGTTGATGCTTCATACGTTCACTCATACCAACCATTTCTAATAACTCTTTTGCTCTAGCAGTTCTTTCTTTTGCACTAATACCAGCATATAACATTGGAAGTTCTACATTTTTTATCGCATTCATTCTTCCAATTAAGTTGTATGTTTGAAATACGAACCCAATTTCTTTATTCATGATATGCGATACTTCACTATCTTTTACTTCGATCATATCTATGCCATTTAAAATATATGATCCACTTGTCGGTTTATCTAAAGCACCAATAATATTCATAAGTGTAGATTTACCGCTTCCACTTTCTCCAACTATTGATACAAATTCACCTTTTTCTACTGTTATATCAATACCATGTAGTATTTCTAATTCATTTGGTTTACCTTCAAAGTATTTTTTAACAATACCTCTCATCTCAATAACTGGACTATTCATATTAGTCACCTTGCATTGGAGGTTGTCCTCCTCCGCCTCCACCTTGGCCCATACCACCATCCATTTGGATACTGAAGCCTTCTTGAGAATCTATAGAACTACTATCAGTAGAAACTTGTGCTTCACTTTCATTTGCACTAGCTCTAACCACTAAACCATCACTTAAATCACTACCTTCAATCACGCAATAATAATCATTTTCTTCTTTCTTTGTGACGGATACTTTTTCAAAAGTATTATCTTTTTGTTGTACATAGATATATGAATTACCACTTTCATCTGTTTCAACCGCATCAATAGGAACTGTATAAACATTTTCCTCAGAAGATAAAATAATTGTTACCTTTACGTTCATTCCAATTAGTAATGATGAAGTAGGCTCGTCTAATGTTACTTTTACGGTAAAACCAGAACTATCAGTAGATGCTAAGCTAACTGCTGTAACTGTTGCACTAAAAGTACCATCTACCGCATCTGTAGAAACAATAGCTTTCATCCCTTTTGAAATCTTTTGAATATCATATTCATCAACTGTAGTAGATACTTCTAAGTTTTGAATATCATTAATCACTGCAATCACACTATTATTTACAGTAGATCCAACAGTTGCGTTTAATGATGTAATTGTTCCTGAAGAAGTAGCTTTAACAGTACAATCATTTAGATTCTCATATAAATCTTCTAATTGTGTATCTTCTACACCTTTATTTAATGTTTCTAATGCTTCAAAATATTGGCCATTTGCACTAGCAAATTGTCTTTCAGCTTGTGTTGTATCTTGCCCAGCATCTTTAGCACTTTGATAATCAGCCCAAGCATTTTCTTTTCCATCATATGCATTTTGAACATTCTTTTGTAATTGTTCTAATTTTTCAGCATCTTGTTTTTCTAGTCTAGCGATTTCTTTTTTGATATCACTAGAATCTAATGTAATGATTGTGTCTCCTTCATTTACATAGTCACCAACTTCTTTTTCAACAGTCGCAACTTTATAGTTTAGAGAAGTAGTAATATTTACTGATGTTTGTGAAGCAATCTTACCATTTGCAGTAATCGTTGTCTCAAAATCACCCTTACTTAATGTAACCGTACGAACTGGTGTACTAGCTACAACATTCATTGATTTTTTATTTTTTCCATTAAATATAAATATTCCAATTGCTAATACTAAAACAATAATAATGGCAATAATAAACGGTTTCTTTTTCTTTTTTTGAAATGACATAGATATTCCTCCGTAAAATATGTTACGTTTTGTTTCTGATTTTTATGTGAAAACAAACTGAATTCATTAAGGACATTCTGTTCACTTAACCTTTTTGATAATTCAGTGCAGTTAATGTATCATCGTCTTATTTGATGAGTCAATTGTCTCATCAAAAATGGGACAAAAATGGAGGAATTGTATCAACGATGAATAATCAAGAAAAAAATACTTATGTTCGTACACAATTATTAAACTCTTTATTAGAAATGATGAAGGAACAAGATTTTCAAACAATAGCCATTCACGATTTAACTAGTCGTGCACAAGTTGGTCGTGCTTCTTTTTATCGTAATTATTCAAGTAAAGAAGACATATTGAAACAAGAAACAGAGAGACTATCTATTATATTAGAAAAATTAATTGAGACAAAAAGTCCATCTGACCCCTCTGAAACATTACTAATCATTTTAGATTTTTATAAAGAACATTCTGATTTTTATCTAACACTTCATCAATCAGGAATGCTAAGTATCATATTAGAATCACTAATCAATTACATTCATATTACAAAAGAGACTCCAAATATAGAAGCTTATCTAAAATCATCAATTGCCTATATGCTTTATGGATGGATCATCGAATGGATTAATCGAGGAATGCAAGAAAGCGGTACAGAACTAGCAAATATTTTTAGGCAAAGCAATTCACTAAATCCAATTACGCCAAAATAAAATATCGTTTGCACGATATTTTATTGTTTATAATAATTAATCAAACAGCCTTTCTTTAATATTTGTTTTTCATCATCCGTTAGTTGGCCATAAGATAAATTAATCCTAGTGATATTTTCATTAATGACATAAGCTTCAATATCTTTATCATTCTCTATAGCATCAATTACATTTTTACATAAAACATATGAATCTACTTTTAATAAATCAACATTTGTTGTAATAAAAGGTATCATGCCCCAGTTGATACAATTTGATCTATATCTTTTGGTTGCGTATTCTTTCGCAAAATTTGCTACACCACCTAAAACTCTTTGACAACTTGCGGCTTGTTCTCTTGCGGAACCATCACCAGGTTTATTTGCATAGATTGCTGAACCTATATTCATCTCTTCACTATATTCAATTCCATTATCTTTTAACTTCTTTAGAATTGTTTTAATTTCATCACTATCGATTGTTAGTGCTTGTACTTCTTTAGCATTTTTAACATAGTTAGGATCTCTTCTAGATAAAGTAAACTCTGCTAGTCTTA
>CAVAZS010000053.1:0-14984 GCA_963593385.1 Lachnospiraceae bacterium
AGATGTAATTACAAGCTTGAGCGTACTGATATGTCATATCAGAAAAAGCTAAATCCACATCATCAGAAATGCCATTTAGTTTAATTTTCATCACTTCTGCAATCTGCATATTATATACTCCTTTCACTACTTTTATTATACTGCTATTATAGTGAATCGGCGTTTCCTCCCATGGTCTAAAGACCAGTGGGTTTCCACGCCGTAATTTTTATGAACTTAATTCATTTGTGATTTTTTCGCTATCACCGTTCCATACTGCATCAAACAAAGATTTTCTATTCCATTTTTGTGCATTATCATTAAACCATCTCATAACAGTAGTTTCATAGATTTCTTTGATTTCAGTATTAGGAATCTTTAATGCTAACTTACTAGCTGAGAGTTCTTCATCAAGTTCTTCTTTTCTTACTTTAGTTAAGTATCCAGTCAAATATAAAGCACTCCACAAGTTATCTTCAGAAGAATGCAAATAATCATATGTTAAATTCTCATCTATTTGTTCAACAATATATCCACCGCTCATTAAAATTTCTAATTTCTTTGTAATATTACTACCAGCATAATCAATAAATGAACGAATAATTGCATTATCACTTGTATTCTTCCAATAACTTATTGGTTCTGCATTTCTATCTCTTTGTAGTTCAAGTAAATAATTCATGACATTCCATGGGCAATAAACATCTAAATCACCAAAATGATATCCATCATACCAGTTTTTGATGCATTCTCCTTTTTCTTCTAAGTCCATTACTTGTAGAAGATGATCTACTTCTTGTTGTGTGAAACCGAAATATTCATTTAATCGATTACTTGTTATGGAATTTGAAACAAAGTTATTTGTACCTGTAAAAATACTTTCTTTCGCTATTTTCAAGCATCCTGTTACCACAGCAAATTTCAAAGCATCATTATCTTTAAGAGCTTGCATAATTGCCTTCATCACATCAAGCATTTCTTTATAATAACCATTACTATTCGCTTTTGCGACAGGAACATCATATTCATCAATCAATAAAATTACTGGTTTTTCATAATGTTGTTGCAATAATTTTGTTAGTAACATTAAACTTCCTTTGATATCTGTTAAGGAAGTATCTCTACTCATAATACGTTTAATGATTTCTTTATCTGAATCACATACTTTTTCACTTTCTAATAAATAAGAATGCTTCTTATATAGTTCGGAAATCATCAATTCTAGCATGTCATAAGCACCATCAAAATCTAATCCATCTACTTGCTTAAAAGAAATAGAAATCGTTGGATATTGATTCATCCAATCCTTACACAGATTATGTTCTTTTGTGATTTGCAATCCTTCAAAAAGGTCTCTGCTATCTTTACGAATATCAAAGAAACTTTCTAACATGCTCATATTTAATGTTTTACCAAAACGTCTAGGACGAGTAATCAATAAGACTTCTGTTTTTTCTTTTAAAATATCAGCTACTAGCCCAGTTTTATCAACATAAAAATAGTTGTCTTTTCTAATTTTTTCAAACTTAGAAACACCTACTGGTAAATTGATATTTGCCATATTGTTTACTCCTTCCTATAAATTAATGGAACTTGTTAATTACTTTCTGTTACTAAACCTGAAGTATTTGTTGATCCTTCTGTTGTTTCATAGAATGTTACTGTCATAGATAAATTAACTGTATCCGTTCTATTTAAACTACTATCACTATCTGTAGACATTGATAGTTGCGTAATAATACAACGATATTTTAGATTAGCAATTTCTCTAACGATTTGTTTTGCTTGATCATAACTACTACAACTAACTGTAATATTAGCGTTTCTTCTTACTGTTTTTTCAGAAACAGTAGGTTCATTCCAATTAATCGATACATTTTCTACTTTTTCATCGAATATACTAGATAAAGCTTCAATTTCATTCGCTAAGTTATTATAAACAGCTACTTCACCTACAACTTCATCATCATGTTTAGAAATATACTCTTCCATTGTTTTCTTACGACTAGCTTTAGCAGTAAGAACTGTCATTTCGTCTTCTAAAGAACTAACATTATAAATTACTTTAGCTTCATTATAGTTTTTTACGATAACTTGATAATAGAAAATACCTAATGCAAGTATTGCCGCAATAAGAATTAGGATTGTTTCTCTTAATGTAAATTTACGATTTAACATTAGTTTTCTCCTCCTTCTAAATTAACGCATGTAATTTCAATATCTGCTGTAACCTTTGTAGAATCTTCTGCATTTGCAAGTGCTCGATTTACTGTTACATATTGTGTTCTACTATCATCTTGTAAAATCGTCACCACTCTAGATATTGTATTTAAATCTGTTACACCTGTATAAACACTAATCGTATTTCCACTGATGCTGAAATTAGTAATATCTACATATGGTAAGACATCTTCATCAATCATTCTGATTAAATCTGTACGATTTAAAGAACTTTTTTCTTCATCTGTTAAGAAGCTACCAACTAAAGTGTTATATTTTTCTTCTACTTCATCATAATCTTTTAGTTCTTCTCTTAATGCACTTAAAGCACTATTTGAAGAATTATAATTACTTTCTAACGCACTTGTTTTAGACAATGAATCAATTACACCAAACTTTGTAAATAATGCAAGTAAGACTAGGAATACACCAAAACAAATGAGTGAAATCTTATTGTTCTGTGTCTCTTTATCCACAACAAAGTTCATTGTACGCTTTGTAGGATAATTTTCTTTTTTCAAAGTTATTTCCTTTGTTAATACATTTTTCTTATCACTCATAATTATTCCTCACTTGCCCCATATGCTGCTAATGCATCAACCAATACATCTTCTTCATCATTACCTAATGCACAAATAGATTGAACATTTAACGATACATTTGTTTTAATTGTTGATACAAATGGTTCAATATGATAACCACCACCATATAGATATAAATCATCTAATGTGTTTTCTCTATTTTCATATGTGTAGTAATTAATAGCACGCATAATTTCTACAGCGATATTTTCATATAAGTTAATCATTCTTTCATGGGATAAGACATTATCCTTATTGATTTTTAAATATTCTAAAGCAATATGTGTATCACAATATAAGATTTCACTAGCGATATCTGCCATATCTTTTACACCTTTTTCTAGTGTCTTACTTGTTTCATAAATACCATCTTTATAGATATCAATTCTAGTATAGGAATAACCAAGATCAACTAATGCGATATCACCATCTGCCTTATTTGATTTTCTTAAAACATTCATCACCGCAAGTTGTCTAGGTGTAGCTTGTACTAGTTTTAATCCTGCTTTTTTAAACATTTCTTTATATTTTTCAATCAAAGAAATGTTTACAGCTCCTGCTAGTAAGTCCATATCTACTATTTTTCCTGAATCATCTTGAATATAACTAGCTAAAGCATAGTCATAAATATAACTATCTTTTTCTTTACCAATTACTTTTTTAAATTCATATGGGAGATTTACTTGTAGTTGCTTTGTTGTCATATATGGCATAGTTACACGATTCAAATAAACATCAGAATCTGGTAATACTAAAGCTACTTTCTTAGCTTTCATATTATTTTCTTTTAATGTATCATGTATAAATTCACTCATTCCATCAAAAGCGACTAATGTTTCACCATTAACAGAATTTTCTGGAGTACTCACAACAATATAACTATCATCCATGACTAGCTTCGTTGTGCTACTACCTATCTCGATTCCCACTACATCTTTCTTCATAACGTTCTCCCTAAACTAATAACCTCATATACCAACCTAAGAATTCAACTCCATATAACATAGATATATATGTTGCTAAAGAAATAGCTGGCCCAAACGGTATCTTTTCTTTCTTTAATACTAATATCAATAATAAACCAAATATGCAGGATAGTATTAGATTAAATATACTTGCAAGTAAGCCAATATTTAGTCCTACTAGAAATAGTAGTTTAATATCTCCACCACCCATAGATTCTTTTTTTAATACTTTATCCATAACTAGACTAATAAGATATACAGCTCCACTAATCACTAACCCACTAATTAAGCCATATACAATATTATTTCCTAATATAAGACTGAATATAAGCCACCAAACAATACCAACTAAGATAAATCCATCTGGTATCTCATATGTTTTTAAATCACATAAAGATAAACCATATAGTATACAAACTAAACCAAGTTGATTGAGTAAATCAAAATCAATTGTGCCATGTACTACTAGAGTTAATACAAAACCAAGTCCTAATAATAATTCACTAAATACATATGCACTAGATAGCTTTGTACCACAATATCTACATCTTCCTTTTAAGAAGATATAGCTAAGTATTGGAAATAAATCGAACAAGGATAATGTATGTCCACAAACATCGCACTTACTTCTACCTGTCCACCATTTTTCATGATTTACATACCGATCACTTACACAATTAAGGAAACTACCAAATACTGTTCCTAAGATAAAGGCTACAATCATGCAATAAATTAATATAAAGTTACTTTCATATATATTCATTTCTTGCCACCAACCCAATCTAAGACAATACTACCTTCATTAGCTGTAATTCTTAATATCATTGAATTTACTTCACCGGTATAGCTTTTACCATTTACTTTAGGATTTTTTTCAGAGTTATATCCTTTTACTTTATAGCCAACAATTGTATTACTATCACTATCAAAATATCCAATATATCCTTGTCCTGTATAATGCGTACAAGTCTCACTAGCATTACCACAATCTTGTACAGGGCATTGCATACCATTTAAGCTATTTACTTTCGCTACACTTTCTGCGGTATTCATATACAAGCCATCATTACCACTAGAGATATGACTGGCATACCATCCTAGTCCATTACCAAGTAAATAGATTCCTTCTACACAAATTACTAAGATAATAACTAGTTCTAGTACTGAGATTCTTCCCTTTTGATTTAACTTCATGAGTTATCTCCTACAATTACATTGTTCATTGCACGAACATCAAAAGATTTCTGTACTACTGAAGAACCTCCTACTACACCTATATCTAAATTCACTGTAAATAATTCTTTTTCTTTGTTATAAGTAATCGATGCCTTAGCTCCTAGACTATTTGTATAACTTGCATTACCTAGTAAGCGATTATAGGACTTACTTTCTTCATCACCCATCGCAAGTTCTCCATAATCATTTGTCACATTTCCTGCATCATCTAAGGCATATAATTTAGTCTTTGCATTTTTTAGAGCATAAGTCACACTAAAGAAAGTATCCACTTCATTTGTATTACTTAGATTCACTTCATTTGTATAACGTAATTCATTCGATAACAATGATTCAAGTGTGGCATAAAGTTCTTGTGCTTCAGAAAGTCGAATAGAGCTTTTAAATTGTTTACTTGCTAAAGTCACTCCTGTTGCTAGGCATAAGCTAACTAAACCAACTAAAAGAGTGGCACATAAAACTTCTGTCAGTGTCATTCCATGGTTGTTATTCAGTTTTCTTATTCCTTTAGTCTTGATCATAATAGTAATATCCACCACTTGTCTTATATCCCTTAATATTCTTTACCGTTACATCACTTTTTCCAGTTCTTTTTAATGTGACAGTTATCGTTTCATCACTTACTTCTGTTTCACTAAAAGGAACATTTTCATCCATTGCCTTCTTATTAATATTTGCTGAGCTAACAATACTAACCTGTAATGCCACAAAGCATAATGCCGCAATAAGAACAGATACTAACGCTTCAACAATTGTTTCACCTTTTTGATTACTTAACTTCATATCTAATTCTTCTTCCCGCTTATCTCAAAGAAACTCCATGAAACTTTACTTTCTGAAGTATTATCATTATCTGTTTTTTCAACATTAAACTTCACATATGTCTTACTTTCATCTGTAGTTTCTAAAGCAAATATCACAATATATGTTTTACTCATTTCTGTTACTTGAATAGAATATTTCACCGATACAGTATTTAAGTTTGTCGCTTCTACACTAAATGCATCTTTCTCATTAATAGAAATATTGTTATTCAGTATTTCCGTGGAAATACTAATTAATTCTGTCTCAAATGGATTATCTGTAACATTTAAATTCGCATTTGTATAAACAAGAGTTCCATCTTTTTGTTTAGGTACAGTATATATCACATTATCCATATTCTTTTTCATGAGTAATGATGCTGAATCTAATGCGAGTATGTTTTGCGTATCTAGCTTTACAGCATGTGTTCTTTTTACCGAACTATATGCTGCAGATAAGATTGTTACAGATACCATACTCACAACTAAAAATAGCAATAAAGCAAAAAGGATAGAAACACCACTATTGCTTTGTAATTTCTTTTTCATTGTATTCATGATGCCCCTCTCCTTTCTTTTTACTCACTTACTACTTCTTCACTTTGTTCACTAGTTTGAACTGTTTCTTGTGATTCAATTTGCGTATCATCTACTACTAACTCATCCACTAGAGTATATGTTTCTTCTGTTTGTTCAGTTTCTGTCATTTCTTCTTGAACGATATTATCTTCTGTAGTTTCGATATCATCTTCCTCATTAGAAGTACTATTTAGATAACTAAATGTCTCTACCTTGATATTATCTAATGAATATAAGTAGATGTTTGAGCCACTACTTGAGCCTTCAAAATAATAATTCGAATAATATTTGTAATAGCTTACATAAATAGAATAAGTTTTTGATCCAATACTATATGTTGTCTTAAGTTTGTTTCCTGTATATTCCCATGAACTGCTACTTGAACTTAGCTTTATTTCGCGACTCCAATACTCATAATATCCATATAAGTATTGATTATTTATACTCAAAGTAGATGAGTCGTTATAGTTCCACAATATATTCGATTCGCTAGTTTCGATATATTTTTTGTTATCAATATCACTTTGTATTGTGACATCAGTACCTGTTAAGCTACTATTCATTGCGACTGCTGAACCATCTGTATTACTTGTTACAAATAGATAAGATTGATTACTTTCTAGTCCATCTTTTAATACATAAGCAGATTTTGTTAGAATCCATTTTGCATATAATGTGATATCTCCACTATCTGTTGTAATGAAGTGACCATTTTCGATATATCCATCTATTGTTAAGTCTTCTACGATTGATCCATCCGCATTTAATACTTTTGTTTGCGTATCATCACTTAATAGATACCAACCTTCTAGTTCATAGCTTTCATCAATATCACTAGTTATATATCCTGTACTTGTATCGCCATCTTTTACACCAATAGTTGTAAATGTAAAGTCTTCACTATTTTCTACTTGAGTCTTTAAGATTACATTTAGACTTGTCCACTTAGCATATAGTGTAATTTCGTTAGTATCATCAAGAATCATTTGATTGAACGCTTCTTGGTCTAATATCTTACCAGTAGAATCAGTAATTAATTCGTTATTACTATTCATCCAACCGGCAAATGTATAACCTTCTCTAGATACTATAGATAGAATATCAGAATCGTATGAAACATCTTTTTCTTCCACTCTAGTTGATTCATCTTCTGAGCCATCATTTAGATCAAACTTCATCTTTGTCGTTACTGGAGTCCATTTTGCGTATAGTTCCATATTTGAAGTAACGTTAGCTAATGTAATTTCTGTTACTTCATTACCTTCGCTACAAGCTTCATCTAAATACCAACCAGTTAACTCATAACCAACTCTAGTAGGTTTATCTTCTAATTCAGCTAACACAATATCTTGTGTGATATCCAGTTGTTGAGATTGTTTGTCCTCATTGTAGCTACCGCCATTTGCGTCAAGAGTTAATGTATAAGCTTTAGGTGTAATTGTTACATCGTTAAGAGTTAGAACATATGTATTATTATCATTCACAATTGTTACAGTTACTTTCGCTCCTGTAATCGAATCATTTAAATCAGTTGAATAATAATAGATATTCAATGGTATTGTTCTAAATCCATTTGTATTTTCTGTTACATTTGTTGGATCAATTGGATCAATAATTAGTCCTTCTATTGGATTACCATCACTATCTGTAACAGTTACTGTAGTTTTATCAATATTTGTTTTAATGAAATCATTACTATTTATTTCATATAAGAAATATGAAGACGCATTTGTTGGTTTTGTCGTATCACTACTATATTCAACTTTTGAACCATTAATTGTTTTTTCTTCTTCGGTATTATCCACAATACCTGCTTCATTATAAGAAGTAGAATCCGATATACCTATAGCACTATCTCTTAATACATCAATTACAGTTGAACCTACATATGTTTCACCATGATAGTTATATGTAGCTTTTACATTAATTTGTGCATTTAAGCCATAGCTTGTAATTGTACAAATATTGTTTGCTAAACTTACACCTACATCTCCTTCTGTAGATACTTTTGTGGAAGGTGTAGCTGACCAAGTTACTTTCTTAGAATAATCTTTTGTTGCGTCTTCTTTAGAAGTAGCACTTAATGTAGATTGTGCAGTTGCATCATTAGCTAATATAAATTGATTAGGGTTAGCACTAACATCTAGATTTGCTGTAACTGTTAATGTGAATTCAGCAGAATATCCACTAGATTCACCCCAAGTAGCTGTAACTGTAGAAGTACCAGCTTTTAACGCTTTTAACTTAATGACATAGTTACCATCATCATTCTTACGATATTGTGTACCATCATCATTTAATACAATTTCCGCATAAGAGCCATCAATAGATATCTGTAAGTTCTCTTGAATATGCTCATCTTTATTTGCTAGTAAAATGAATTCTTTATATGCATATGGTCCTTCACTACTTGTATCATTAAGATCCATATTTTCAAAGATATCTAATGTATCGATACCATTTTCCCAATATGCGCCTGCAAATGGCCATTCGCCATAATGTACATGTGTTGTTCCACTATCTTGTGTAACTACTGTTGGGAATGGATAGTTTTTACCAGCTAAAGCACTATTACCAGCAGGGAAGCTATATTTACCATCAACTGTTTGACCTGATTCATCTGTTGTAGAAACAAAGGCAAATGAACTACCTAAAGACTTAATCATATTTGCATTACTTAATGCACTATAGTCTTTTGTTGCACTAGCAGTAGTAATTGAAATCTTGTTACTATCATCAGAATTACTATTGTTAAATATCTTGTACATCCATTTCGAATAGCCAAGTATCATCTTTTCCTTCAAATCAGAAGTCATCGCATTCTTTGCGCTGGAACTATTACCAAAATAATAACTTGGTAAGTTAGATGTATCAATTTCTGCACTCGAGTCAAGATAATAACAGTTATCAATTGTTACATATGTTCCTTGAGCATATCTATCCGCAACACTTGCAAACATTGTGATAGAACGAATTGTACCTTCCATCCTAGGAAATGACATATATGTATAACAATTAGATATATTTGGTCTACCATCACGAACACCCCATGAATTTGTAAAGTTCTTGTAGTTCATGGTAAATCCACTACCTGAAATACCAGATAAGTAAATATTTGTACTCTTATTTACATTTGCCTGTGATACAGATGTTGTAGAAATTTTATTTAATCGACTGTCATATGTTTCTTCTAATACATCTTGTCCAACTACAATAGATCCACCACTATAGCTATTAGTAATAGAATTTTGTACAGCACCTGAAATACCACCAACACGGATAAAGTTACCCCAAGTCGCATTTATTGGCTGTCCACTACTATTAACATGTGTACAATTAATTTCTATATCTGTAACTGCAGAACACTTATCAATATTGACATTAGAAACACCGATTAAACCACCAACATTCGCTTCACCTAATGTCAATTGGTTCTTACTGTTATCAATAATCTTATATCCTGCAATTGCACAATTTGTAATCGTACGATTTGTTGCGGAAGCGTAATCATACGCAACACCAATTAAGCCACCAAGAGAATAAGCACCAGCTTCATCTGTATTACTTGTTTCTCTTGTGATAACTGCATTATGTGTACTATATAAAATTGTATTTTTAATTTCTGCACCTACGGTTACACCAAATAGTCCTACAGAATAACTCTTAGAATTGATATTTAATTCTTGTATCTTATAACTTTGTCCATCATAAGTTCCACCAAACCAAGCATATAATGTTGCACAATAACTAGAATTAGTAGATGAAGTACCTAATCCTTGTCCTGCAATCGGTGAGAAGTCTGTAATATTAGATGCATTTAAGTCATGTGATTGCTCAAAAACATAGTTAGCCGCAACTTTATTTCCTGCTGAATCTAATGTTTGTGTTCCTGCACCAGTAACTGTTGCATATAACAAATAGTTATATTTTGTATAGTTTGAACTAGTAACTAAATCTGAATTAGATTTAGAATCATAATTCCAGTTAATAAATTGTAATTGTTTAGAACTACGTATTTCATATGGATTTTCACTTAATCCAGGTGTTGTATTGATATACTTAGTCGCTTCTGCATCTGTACTTGTTTCACTAGTATTAAAGGACATTGCATTCGCAAAGAATGGTGAAATATTAAATGTATATGATTCACTACCTTTTGTTAATGTAATTAATCCATTACTACCTTTACCACTCAAATAAATGTAGTCACCATCGCTACTCTCTTTTGTTGTATGAGGATAGAACTTAATACCAGGGATCTGTGATTCAAGTGCTGCCTTAGCATTAATATTGATATTGTTGTTATCGGACATGGCAATATCACTTAAGCTATAAGTCACATCATTTACATAGTCTTCACCAACAAAGTATCCATAACCATATTCTGTGATTTCACCACCATCATCGTGTGAATCACATAATGTAGAACGATACTTCACTTCACCATAGCTTGTACCAATGTAAGTAATCTTATAACCATTGTTTTGACCATTTTCTTCATGTTCCCAATAGAATACACCAAAAACACCTAAACTAGGTTTAACTTGCCATTCACCATAATGAACATAATTACCAGAAGAATCTTTAATCACTGCACGATATGGATATACTGTTTCACTCGAATCTAATTCTTTTGTTAGTTTGTTATATTCCGAACGTACCGCAACACGGTTACCCCGCATATCTTTTAATTGTTGATATTTACGAGCACTACCAATAGAAGATGCGTCATTTCCTTCATAAGCATATAAGCCATCTACGAATTCATAACTACCATTATTTAGATAGTAAGATTCACTTACACTTCCTCCACCATCTCTTGGTGCAAATGCATACGCATAAGATCCTGTACCTTGTGAAGTAAGAGCTGTAGCACAATATGTTTGACTTAATGAGCCTGAGTTATATGCTGTGAGTCCTGCAATGATTGTTGTTCCTTCAGTAACATCACTAGAAATATGATTTAATGCATAACTATTTGAAACACTACCTGTATTATAGCCAACGAGTCCTCCCGCAAAGCATGTCGCTCTATGCATTGCTAGACTCATCTTAGGTCCATCAGCTGCAGAATCTGTGATTGTACCCTCGTTATAACCAACGAGTCCTCCAAGATAAATCGTACTATTTGCATAACCATGTACAGTTCCATCTTTTCCAGATAAGTAATATCCAGCAACTGCAGAGTTACTGATTTTTCCACTATTTTTACCCACTAATATTCCATAGTAAACTGTTTCATTTGTTCTAGCCGCATCTGTTCTTTGTACACGATACGAATTACCATCTTTTGTATATTGTGTTGCCAAAACTACATTCTTAATTGTTCCTGTAGAATAACCAAACATACCAACATAGTAGCTACTTTCAGTGATAAAGCTTAAATCGCCTATTGTGTAACAACCGCCATCATATGTAGCACTAAATGCATTAGCACTTGTTCTACCAATAGGTTCTTGGCTACTAACACTACTAACACTTGTATAATCTTTCCAATCATATGATGAGTAAATCATGTCACGTTCTTGACGATACGTTTTATTCCCTACGATTTGTTTATAACCATCATCATAATATTTAGATAAGTTATTTAAATGACGTGGTGAACGAATACTAATTTCACTAGGAATAGCAGATGTAGGACTATTTTCACTATCTACATCGACAACACTTCTTGCAAAGTGAGGGTTAAAATCAAAATACTTTGTTTCACTATTACTTGAAGAAATAGAAACTCTTTCATAATATCCATCTATTGCGTGATTTACATTTACTTCTTCTTTTGATAAAGGATAAATACGATATGTTTCATTATTCTTAACAACAGTGAAATATGTATCTGTACCTGTATTAATTGTTTTAGTAGTACCATTACTAATCTTTACATTAAAGCTAGTAGGAATACTAGATTGTGATTCTTTAACAATGACACCATATCCATCACCAATAATCGTATCATTACCAGTTAATGAAATATCTACACCAGCACCATCAAAACCATAGTATGTTGTGTTATCTTTACGATATTGTTCATAATATACTAAAGCACCTGAAACGAAACTTACATCCCAGTCTCCATAATGATCTAAATCACTAAATCTAGGGTAAGTATAAGATGTTAAAGATTGTCCCATTAGTCTATATGGATTTGTAGATAAAGATGTATCAATCACAAAACCTGAAGTAGAACTAAATGACATTGTCTTAGCATCTGTTATTGCGATTGTATTTTCAATATTGTCATTTGCATCAGTACTATCTCTTAGGTAATAAACTTTACTGAAAGAGTTAATTCCATTAATACATGTACTGTAATATTTGCCAATAAATGAATCATCAGAATTCTTCTTCATTCCTTGATCAGTATCAACGTTATAACAAGCAATGATTGTATAAACATCTTTCATACTAGTAGCTTGTCCAAGTACTAGTCCTGCACTAATCGCGTCTTCTTTTTGATCTAAGCCAATAAATCCTGCAGCATATGCACTAGTTATATTTACTGTTTTACTATTTAAACCAACTAGTCCTGCAACATTACTACCGTATAAGTAACTATCACTATATGCTTTTGTAATACTTAATGTACCTGTATTACTTCCTACTAGTCCACCAGTAGTACTAGATCCTTTACCTAAAACACTACTAGCAAAACTATTTTCAATTGTTAATACACCATTATTTGTACCAACTATTCCTCCAACTGTACTACCTTGTAAGAATCTAAATGATTCTAGATTCATATCACTTGTAATAACAGAAGGAATATCATTATTTGCACTACTAATATATGAAGATGAATTTGTAATAGAAACATTCGCAGTAGATGCAACTGTACCAATTAAGCTACCTGCACTACTATTACTATTAATCTTTTCACCAACTAGTTTCAAATCACTAATAACAAGATTATTTTTTACACTATCAAATAAACCACCAGAGCTAGTAGTTAAGTTAAATATTGAGTAATTCGCACCATTAAATGTTGTTAGATATTCATTTTGAATACCTTTAAAGTTAGTCGTTGTTAGACTACTAATACTACCATTTGTATTAATTTTATTTGATTTGATTGTGCCATTAAAATATCCGCTAGAATATTCTTCATAGAAATCACTATCTTCTTTAAATGAAATATCATTTAGTAATGTAGCTGTTGTAATATCAGAAGTTACTACAGAAGAACTATCTAAATTTTGTAAGTGTCTTGTACACTTAATTTCAGCATAATCTTTCTTTGTAATATCTTTCGCACCTTCATCAGTATAAGCAAATAAGCTATTACCTAATGCATATTTTGTATCACTAGAAGCTGTTTGATCATCACTAGTAATTGTCGCTTCAAGTTTGATATCACTACCACTTACAAGTGACTTTTCACCATGGTTGCTGTTTTCACCATATAGCTTATTGAATCTTGTACTCTCACTAGATAAATCATCTAAAGTAAATGTAAATGTAAAGTTAACACCTACACGAGACACTTTAATTGTCTTATTATTTGTAATATCTGTACCATCTGCTACAAATCTCTTAGATTCATCATCATAAGTAATTGTATATGTATGACCATATGCATCTGATAGTTTAAATGTAAATTCTGCTTTTGCGGTAACACTACCTGGTTTTCTAGCTTTAACTACAGCTGTTTCTACTTCTTCATTTGAATAAATCTGAATATCTGTAATGGACAAGCTAGATGTACCACTAGAAGATCCTAAACTAGATCCACCATAATAACCAACTCTTGCATCAGTACCACCTTTAGCAACACTAGCAATACGTTTATTTTTAAAACGATATGAGTTTAAGTATGCATCATTAATTGTTCCACCAGTAGCATACGCTTCATTAACACTAATTACATCTTCACTGTAATATACAGCATATACAGTAGCAGCTGTTAGAGACTTACTTAAATCTGTTTCATCAATAGCATATGGAATAATTTCAATTACCCAATGCTCGTTATAAAGTGATTCGTCAAATACGCCATCGAATAGTTCTTTAGCAATATCACTATCTGAAGTAATGTAATATACACTATCTTTAGTTAGTTTATTTGTATCAATTGTGTCATCATAATCACCCGGGAAATCACCTATCATAATAATGTCATCATGTGTGCCAGGGTCATACAAATTACTATTACCTGTAGCATATAACTCAGACAATCTGTTTTGTACAGCTGTATAAATTGTTTGTGCTTTTTGGTCTAGTTCTTTTTGTCTTAAATTTCTTTGGATAGTAAAAACAGCAGGTACAGCTAAAGCAAACAGTATGACAATAATCATCACTGTTATAAGCATCTCTGCTAGCGTAAATCCACTTTTCTTTTTTGAGTTTTTTGTTCCATTCATAGCAAAAAGCAAACTATCCCCTATTTTATTTTTAAATTATAGCAAATTTCATGATATTTATCGTCTTTTTACCTAAAGTTTTTTTGTTGAATTTATGCTTTTTTGGTACTAATATTGAATTAGAACAAAAAGGAGATTAAGTATTAAAATGAAAAAACTTAACAAAAAAGGCTTTACATTAGCCGAACTATTAATCGTTGTAGCAATTATCGCTGTATTAGTTGCTATATCAATTCCTATTTTCTCTTCACAATTAGAGAA
>CAVAZS010000054.1:0-14590 GCA_963593385.1 Lachnospiraceae bacterium
CTGAATATAACTTAGCTGTTGGCGGTGGCGCAGGATATGGTCCTGGCGGAGAAAATTTCTTAAGATTTAATATCGGTTGTTCACGCAAAACATTAGAAAAAGGTTTAGAACTTTTAGTTCAATTTGTAAAGGATAGAAGAAAATAATATGGAAAGTAAAAAATTAAATTTTTGGGATTGTATGAGCTTTTGTATCGGCCAAATCGTTGGTTCAGGTGTATTCGTTCTTACAGGTATTGTAATCGGTTTAACAGGACATGGTGCTCCTTATGCATTTATCGTTGCGGCTCTTATCGCTTTAGCTCAACTTGTTCCAATGGCTATGCTTGCGTCAAGTATGCCAGCTACAGGTGGTAGTTATGTTTATGCTAAAAAGCTAATTGGTCCTAAAGCATCATTTGTATTCATTATGATGTTTGTATTATCACAAGTTTTGATTTCTACATTCGCTATTGGATTTGCTAGTTATGTAGCAGTTATCTTCCCAGCAGTAAATCAAAAATTAGTCGCTCTTGGTGCATTAGTTGCTGCTGTAATTGTCAATATGATTGGTCTAAAAACTTCTGCTAAAGTACAAAGATTAATGGTTTGCTTCTTACTTGTTTCATTATTTATCTACATCGTATTTGGCTTACCTAAAGTTGACTGGTCCGCATTAGAATTAAGTGCTTCAAATGTTATGCCTAATGGTCCACTAAGTTTCTTAAGAGGTGCCGCAATGTTATCATTTGCTTGTGCAGGTGCTAAGTTCTTAGCTGAAAACGGTGGTGAAGTTGAAAATCCAGGCAAAACTATTCCTAAGGCAATGGTTACTTCTACAATCATCGTTGCTGTATTCTATGCATTAGTTGGTATTGTAGCTGCTTGTATTCTTCCTTTAGATCAAACTGCTGGTACAAATATCTCTGTTGTTGCTAAAGAGATTTTCCCTGCTCCAATTTATTTATTCTTCGTTATCGGTGGTGCTTGGTTTGCATTATTAACAACACTTAACGGAACATTATCTTGGACAACTCGTTCATTACAACGTGCTGCTATGGATGGTTGGCTACCTGAATTCTGTGCAAAAGAAAATAAAGCTGGTACTCCTGTTGCATTATTAATATTCTTCTTAATCGTTGGTATCATTCCTATCGTTACTGGTATGAATACATCTGATATTTCTAACATGGGAACAGGTTGTGGAAAACTAACAGACTTATTAATGATTTATGCTTGTTATAGATTGCCTAAAGTATTCCCAGAAGAATACAACAAATCTCCTCTACACATGGAACCTAAGAAACTAAATGTTGCATTAATAATTGTATTTATCATCCTAGCCGCAACTTCATATGTAAGCTTATCAAGTTTAAGTCCTAAACATTTCTTATATATCGGCATTTACATTCTTGCCGCAATCGTCTTGATGGAAATTCGATATAAAACAGTTAAAGATAAATTAGATAATCAAAAGTAGATTCATCCCTCTTTCAAAGACTCTTACCTATTATTGATAAGAGTCTTTCTTTTTATTTTTCAGTATGTAAATTTTTAAAATACGTTTCCACAAATGAAATAAATTCTTTTTCTACTTCTGTTAATTGTTTAGATTTATTCCAACATATTGCTTGTGTTCTAGTAGGAAGTTTTCCTTCTAATGGAATAATTTTTATCGATTCTAAAGGAATACTATTTACCGAAGCACCTACTTGCGTAGATATCGCTACAGCTTTATCTTCTGATACCATCTTCATTCTTAACAAATATCCACCATAATATATCTTCTTTGGTTGGAAATGTTCTTGATTAAATATACGCATCATATAGTAATGTGCAGATGTATTTTCTGGAAGAATTGATACAAAAGATTGTTTATTTAATTCTTTCAATTTTAATGTCTGTTTCTTAGATAAAGGATTATTTTTAGAAATCAAAATAACAGGATATTCATGATCATGTATTTGTTTATAAGTATAATAATTTGGATCAATATCTTCTATAATTCCACAATAGAAATCATATTTATCCATTATACTTGTTTGATTTAACGCTTCTACAGGAATTACAGATGAATGAACTACAATACTAGGATGTTCTTGCTCGTATTGATAAAGAACACCGCTATAAATTAGTTGACTCGTCATTGCGATATTTAATTCTGTTTTCTCTTTTGGAGCTATTGCCTCTTTACCTTCTTCTAAAAGACTTAAAGCATTTTCCACATACTTATAATATATTTTTCCATTCTCATTCAAATAAATTCTTTGAGCTTTACGATCAAATAATTTTACTCCAAGTTCATCTTCAAGTTTATGAATTGTACTAGATAAAGATGGTGGAGAAATCATTAGTTTTTCCGCTGTTTTAGTTAGATGTTCTGACTTGGCTAGTTCAAGAAAATATTTTAATTGTAATAATTCCATATGATTTTACCTAGGTTATTTCTAAACAAATAATAGTATGAAATTACATAAAATTAAAGTTGTTAAATTTAAAATTAACAATATTTTAAATCATAAAGTAATTTTATTTGAATCATAAATCGATAAAAATATAATCGTAAGATATATCTCAAGTTAATTACGTAATTATCATTCATCAATGAAAAAGGAGGAACTATTGTGAGTGAGAAAAAAGGAAAAAAGCTAAAGCTAATGGACCTTATCGCAATCTCTAGTGGACAAGTAATTGGTGCTGGTGTTGTTACATTAATTGGTACCGCTATTGGTGTAACTGGTACAAGTGCTTGGCTTGCTTATGGAGCTGCTATTGTTGTTGGTTTCTTTAGTATTCTTCCATTTATTTTTATTAGTAGTGCAACTGTATTACAAGGTGGGGAATATAGTATCGTTGCAAATATGTTTGATTCACGAGTTGCAGGTTTCTATGGAGTTGCCTTTATTACACAATGCCTAAATCTATCATTACTCGGCACTTCTCTTGGAAGCTATGTAAATTCTATTTTTCCTGCAATTAACGGTCGTATTGTTGGTTTAATTGCAGTAACAGTATTCTTTGTATTAAATCTTGGTGGTGTAAATATCATGGCTAAAGTTCAAAAACTATTAACTGCTATCCTAATCATCGCGTTATTAGTATTTGGATTCTATGGTATGACTCAAGTTAACGCTTCTGTATATGACATTACTAGTCCAACATTCTTTTCTGATGGATATGGTGGATTTATGGCAGCTATTGCCGTATATGCTTATTCGACATATGGACAATATATGGTTATGAATTTCAGTAAAGATGCTGAAAATCCTACACGTGATATTCCTCTAGCAATATTAATTTCTACAGGTATTATCTTCTTAGTTTATGTCAGCGTTGCGATTGCAGATTGTGGAATTCTACCTATTGAACAAGTCGCAAATCAGCCTCTTACTTTAGTTGCTAAAGAACTATTTGGTAAATTATATCCATTATTCATTATTGGTGGCCCAATCATGGCATTAGCTACAACAATGAATTCAACTTATGGTTCTAGAGCTAATCCAATTCTAAGAGCAGCTAAGGATGGTTGGTTCCCTAAATTTACAACAAAACAAAATAGTAAAGATGTCCCTGTCGTTATTATGGCTGCTGTATATCTAGTTGGTATCATTCCTTTAATCTTCAATTTAAGTATTAAGACAATTACAAATAACTTAGTTCTTGTTGGATATTTGCTACGTATGATTACTGCAGTATCAATCATTAGAATGCCAAAACTATTAAATGAACAATGGAAGAAATCATTCTTACATGTTCCTGATCCTGTATTCTATGCCATTATGGCTCTTACAGTTATCGCCAACATTTATATGGTTTACTTATCATTAAAAGGTTTATCCACAACAATTGCAGTGATTAATATTGTGTTCTTGATTGTATGTGCTATATATGCAGTTCTTCGATATAACAGTGGAAAAGTAACAATGGAAAGCGTTAAGAAAATATAAAAAGGAGAAATATAATAATATGAAAATTACAAGTATTGATGCATTACAACTTCCTAGTGGTAATGGTGGACAATCTTCAAGAGGAGCTTGGAGTCCAGTCTTAGTTAGAATTAATACAGATGAAGGTATCTGTGGTTGGGGTGAAGCTGGTCTAGCTTATGGTAAAGGTTGGCGTGCAGGTCTAGGAATGATTCAAGACTTTGCCGAACAAATCATGGGTATGGATCCTATGCATACAGAAGAAATTTGGGAAACTATTTTCCGTAAAACATTCTGGGGCATGGGTGGAGGAACAGTTGTTTCTGCTGCTATGAGTGCTATTGATATTGCATTATTAGATTTAAAAGGTAAGGCATTAGGAGTTCCTGTATATCAATTATTAGGTGGAAAAACAAATGATAATTTACGTACTTATGCTAGCCAAATTCAATTTAACTGGGGATCAGATATCAAGAAACAAGCATTAGAAAAACCTGAAGAATATTATGAAGTAACTAAACGTTGTATCGCGGAAGGCTATGATTGTGTAAAAGTAGACCCTATTATCGTACCTGATCCTGACGCTCCAAGTTGGAATATTAGAGGTCCTCTACAAAAACATGTTATCCAAGGTGTATATGACCGTGTTGCGGCTATTCGTGAAGCAGGTGGAGATAATCTAGACATTATCTTAGAAATGCATTCTAATACAGATACTTTATCTGCTATCCAAATTGCTCAAGCAGTAGAACCATTAAGAATCTTCTATTATGAAGAACCAGCACATCCACTAAATGTTGAAAACTTCGTTGAAATTAAAAAGAAGACAAATATTCCACTAGCTTCAGGTGAACGTATTTATACACGTTTAGGTTATAGACAATTCTTTGAAAAGAGAGCATTAGATGTAATTCAACCAGACTTATGTCTATGTGGTGGTTTATCAGAAGCGAAAAAGATTTGTGATATGGCTTGGGCATATGATTCTCATGTTCAAATCCATGTTTGTGGTAGTCCAATTTCTAAAGCGGCTGCTCTACAAATTGAAGCTGCTATTCCAAACTTCTTGATACATGAACATCACCAAAGGGCCTTAAACCCTGTTAATAGAGCTACATGTAAATATGATTATCAACCAGTTAATGGTAAATATAAAGTTCCTGACCTTCCAGGTATTGGACAAGAGCCAACTGAAGAGTGCATTGCTAAAGCGAATATCTATACTGTAGCTAAGTACTTACCTTACATGAAATAAGACATCTGTCATTTAAAACTCAAGTATGTAATCTCATGCTTGAGTTTTATTATTCTCTTTTCTCTCATTTAATCCTGTAATAGAATTATTCCATTAGTTCAAAAAGAGGTGACTATGAAGAAATATTTTGGGGATGCTGAATTTTATAAGAAAGTATTAATTGTTGCTATACCATTACTTATCCAACAATTAATCACTAGCTTTGTAAATATGTTAGATAACATCATGATTGGTCAAACTGGAACACTTGCGATGAGTGGTGTATCCGTTGCGAATCAAATCATTACCGTATTTAACTTAGCGATATTTGGTTCTGTTGCGGCTAGTAGTATATTTGGTGCTCAATTTGCTGGCAAGAAAGACTATGATGGTGTAAGAAATTGTTTACGTTTTAAAATCATTGTAGAAACAATTATAGCTGTATTATTCATGTCGGTATTTACTCTATTTGGTAATAAACTTATTGGCTTATTCTTACATTCCGAACAAAATGATGCGGCTAGTATTACTAGTACATTAACTTATGCTTTAGATTACATTCATTACATGACTTTAGGCTTTATTCCTTTTGCATTATCCCAATCTTTATCTTCATCTATGCGTGAAGCTGGTGAAACACGTTTACCAATGATAGCGAGTATTACAGCTGTTGTAGTGAACTTTATTGGTAATAGTATCTTAATCTTTGGTTTACTAGGATTTCCAGCACTTGGTCCAACAGGTGCAGCTATTGCGACAGTTATCTCTAGATTTGCTGAATTATTTGTGATTATCTTCTTCGCACGTATGAATCACAATAGATTCCCTTTCTACGATGGTTTATTACGTCATTTCCGCGTACCAATGACATTAGTTAAACAAATATGCGTCAAAGGATTTCCTCTTGTTCTAAACGAATTATTATGGGCTATAGGGCAAGCAATGATTACACAATGTTATTCTACTCGTGGAATTGATGCATTAGCCGCATATAATATTTCTTCTACCATTACTAACTTATTCTTCGTATCTAATATCGCTATGGGTGATAGTATATCCATCTTAGTTGGTCATCATTTAGGTGCAGGAAGAATAGAAGAAGCGATAGATACAGATAGAAAGATGATTGTCTTTACTGTTATGGTTGCGATATGTTTTGGTACAACATTACTTGTACTAGCACCAGCATTTCCTAACTTCTATCAAACTAGTGATTCTGTCAAAGCTATTGCGACATTAATGCTAAGATTTGGTGGTTTAACTATGTGGATATCTGCCATTTATAATGCTAGTTACTTTACATTAAGATGTGGTGGAAAAACAATTATTACATTCTTATTTGATTCTGTAGGTACATTATTTGTTAGCTTCCCTACTGTATATGTATTAGCTCACTTTACTACAATGCCTATTCAATATATGTATCTAACAATATGCTTAGTTGATCTTTATAAAGTGATCTTAGGTTTATTCTTAGTCAATAAGAGAATTTGGGTTAATAATTTAGTAAGTCATGCATAGAAACTAACATCGTATTACACATATAAAGCATCTCACTTTGGTGGGATGTTTTATGTTTCTAGTACTACCAAAATATTGGATTATACAGTGAAAAGCGATAATATTGTATTTGTGTTTAATTAAGGAAATATATGTTAACAAATATATCAAATGAGAAAAATATATCCCTCATGCTTGAACTATCTGGCGGACAAGATGTGGGAATGATAGGCGGATATTGTGAAGATGGGTTTCCAATATATTATGCCAACGATAAAATGGCCCATATGCTTGGATATACAGATGTCGATGAGCTTATAGATAGTATTCATGGCTTAGTCGCAAATACGATTCATCCTGAGGATATGGATCGTGTAGTTAAAGAACTGAATTATGGTGAATTCTATGAAGGAATGACTTATAAAGTTACCTATCGTATGCCTAAAAAAGATGGAACTTCATTATGGACTATCGATAAAGGTAAAGTTATACGAGCTGAAGACGGAAGACTTGCGATTATCAGTATTTGTAGTGATATGACAGAGTTTATCGACCGTCATGCTGAGCTAGAACGATTAAACGAATTTTCTAAATCTACTCTTGAGAATATGCCTGGTGGATATCATAGATGTGCTGCAGAAGAAGGTTATCCTTTTCTTTATATCAGTGATCGATTCTGTGAGATGTTTGGTTATACAAGAGAAGAAATTAAGACTAAGTTTGATAACAAATTCATGAATATGCTTCATCCTGAAGATACAAAAACAACGATTGCTTATACTGAACTTTTGAAACAAAGTTCTAATGAGAATGTTGTGGATGCTATATACAGAATGAAGGGTAAAAATGGTTATATTTGGGTGTCTGACTCAACTTCACTAGTTACAGTTGGTAATAAAACATTTTATCAAGGTACCCTTACAGATATAACTAGTTTTGTCACTCAGCGAACAAATCAAGATGAACTACTTAGAGAACAACTAATGGTTTTTGATACCCTTGCTCGTAATTTCAAAAATGTCTATTGGTTAGATTTAGAAAAGAAGACCGCAAGAATTCTTAAATTAGATGCTTCTTATGTAGATGTACCAGGCAAAGATAATCATCAAGAGTTTTCATTCGATGCTGTTGTTAAGAATTGGATTAACACACTTGTTTATATAGAAGATAGAGAAAAAGTTCGTAGTGCTATTACTATAGAAAATATTAAAAAAGTTTTTGAAACTCAAGATGAGTTTGTCGGAAATTACCGCAGTCTTGTGGATGGGAAAATTCATCATTTTCAATATAGCTTTGGTAAAGCAGATAAAGATGGTACTAAAGCAATAGCAGGATTTCAAAATATTGATGACATTATTGAAGAACATCTAGAAATTGAAAAAGTAGAACGAGAAAAAGAAGCTGCCCATCAAAAAGAAGTTGAAGAGCAACTTGAAATTATCAATGCTTTATCTAAAAGTTTTAGAAATGTATTTGTCGCTAACTTAAGTGAAGGAACAGCACGAGCTATAAGACTTGCGGATACATACAATGTAAAGGCAATTAGAGATGTTAGTAAACAAACATTCCAGTTTGATGCTGTTGTGGATAGATGGGTGCGTGAAACTGTACATCCTGATGATAAGAAGAGAATAAAAGAAACATTAAATGTTCAAAATATAAGACAGGTGTTTGCTAAACAAGATAAATATGTTGGTACATATCGTAATATTGAAGATGGTGTGGTTCATTACTATCAATATGATTTTAGAAGAGTTGGTGATACTGACAATGTCGTTGTAGGATTCCAACTTATCGATAAGATTGTAGAAGAACAACAAGAAAACCAAAAAAGAGAAAAAGAACATGCAGAAGTTGTTAACTCTCTATCGACTATTTACTCTACAATTATTCGAGCAGATATCATGACTCATGAATATGAAATACTAACAAGTGTTCCACTCATGGGAAAAGTAGCTTCAAATAAAGGTATTTTTGATGATGTTAAGGACACTGTCATAGAATCCTTTATGCAACCAGAATTTAGAAAGCCACTAAGTGAGTTTTTAGATTTAACTACACTATCTGATCGATTTGAAAAAGTTAACACTTTAACGATGGATTATAAAGCTCTAACAGGCAATTGGATGCAAGCGCGTTTTATCGCTAAACGTAGAGATGAAAATGGTAGAGCTGTTGAAACACTATATGTTGCGCGTGATATTACAGAAGAAAAAAATAGAGATCTTAAACAACAAGAATTTTTAAGAGAAGCTCTTTCTGCTGCAGAACAAGCAAGCAAAGCTAAAACAACATTCCTGAACAACATGTCTCATGATATCCGTACACCAATGAATGCGATTATTGGCTTTACGAACTTAGCGCAAAAACATTTAGATAATAATGCCCTAGTAGAAGATTATCTTAGTAAGATAAGTACATCTAGTAATCACCTATTAAGTTTAATCAATTATATTCTAGATATGAGTCGTATAGAGAGTGGTACGGTTAAACTTGATGAAAAGACTGTACATATTCCTGATTTATTACAAGATCTTAAAGCAATGGTTCAAAGTCTTATTAGCTCAAAGAGTCTCAATCTATTAATTGATACACAAGATGTTGTACATGAAGATGTATTAACAGATAAACTACGTCTAAATCAAGTACTACTCAATATTGTAGGTAATGCCATAAAGTTCACTAATCCTGGTGGAGAAATTGATATTTGTTTAATCGAAAAGCCTTGTAGTATGAAAGATTATGCTACATATGTATTTACTGTTAAAGATAATGGTATTGGTATGTCAAAAGAGTTTGTTGGACATATATTTGATACATTTTCTAGAGAATATAGTTCTACTGTCAGTGGCATTCAAGGTACCGGACTTGGTATGGCTATCACTAAAAATATCGTAGATATGATGGGTGGTGACATACAAGTAGAAAGTGAAGAAGGTAAAGGTTCCTTGTTTACTGTCACACTGAATTTTAAACTTGCATATGGTATCATTCAGGAACAAGACAAGAAAACTAGACTTGATTACAGTGGTAAACGTGTACTTCTAGTTGAAGATAATGAACTTAATCGAGAAATCGCTACATCTATTCTTGAAGAAACTGGTATGACTATCGACAGTGTAGAAGATGGTGATATTGCGGTTGAAAAAATTAAGAATGAGCCAAGTGATACGTATGACTTAATTCTTATGGATGTTCAAATGCCAAGAATGGATGGCTATACCGCCACAAGAGAAATTAGAAATCTCGATGATAAAAAGAAAGCTAGTATTCCAATTATAGCTGTAACCGCAAACGCTTTTGAAGAAGATAAGAAGAAAGCTATCGAATCTGGAATGAATGGGCATATCATTAAACCTATAAGCATCGAAGAGATTGCTAAAGTGCTAGATGAAATATTTGCAGTAAAGAAGGTGTAAAAATTATGGCATATAAAGTAAAAATACGTACTGTCAGTAAGTTAAGTCTCATTGTTACCATTACCCTAACCGTTATATGTGTTGCTATTTCAACATATGGGTTACAGAAGTATGCAGTTTTAAGGAATTCATTCCAAGAATATGTATCATGTGAATCAGCTATCCTCCAATTCGTTAAGGGATCCGATACGCTAACAGAACAAGCAAGACTTGCCGCCTCAACTGGTGAAATAACATATATCGATGGTTATTTTCAAGAAGCTAATGTAGATAAAAACCGTGAAAAAGCTATTGAAGAGATTGCTTTATACGAAGGAAATGAAGAAGCTGTAAACTTACTAGAAGAGTCAATGCAAAACTCTAAAGACTTAATGCAGACAGAATACTATGTTATGCGTCTAGTTGAAGAAGCTAATGGTATAAATCAAAGTAGTTGGCCTGAAGAGCTTCAAAACATTGAACTTTCTGAAGCTGATGAAGCTCTTTCTGCAGGAGAAAAACTACAACGAGCACAAAATCTAATGAGTAATTCAGATTATGAGCTTGCAAAAGAAGAAATTCTAACCGGTACAAATGAAGTTTTAGAAACCCTTTCTATTAGAATTGAAAATAAACAAAATCGTGCCGCAAGTATATTTTTCGACATATTCAAGAAAATACTTTACTGTATTGGATGCATAGCACTATTCCTTTTTGCAATTTACTATATTATGCGTCATTGGATAGTCACACCACTTGCTAAGTATAACGAAAGCATTAAACAAGGTAAGATATTCCCTGTATGTGGTGCTTTTGAACTACAGAATTTAGCAAAAACTTATAATGCAGTATTCTTGGAAAACGAAGAACGTGAGAAATTAATGAAGCATCAGGCAGAACATGATCCTTTGACGAATGTACTCAATCGTGGAGCATTTGATCAAATTCTAAAGATAATGGAAAAAGATCAAAGAGATTTTGCTTTAATCCTTATCGATGTGGATAATTTTAAGAGTGTTAACGATACTTATGGTCATGCAGTAGGAGATATTATTCTAAAGAAAGTATCAAAACTACTAGTAGATGGTTTCCGTTCTATTGATCATGTTTGTCGTATAGGTGGCGATGAATTTGCAGTTATCATGATGGATGTAACGAACAATCTTGGATACACTATTGAAGATAAAATAGGTGAAATCAACAATCAACTAGCTATTCATGAAGAAAATGTTCCAGCAGTATCACTAAGTGTTGGAGCAGCCTTTACAGATAGAGAAAATCCTGGAAAAACTTTGTTTAATGATGCTGACCTAGCACTATATTACGTAAAAGAACATGGACGTAATGGATGTCGTATATACGCAGCTGAAGATGCTAGCATAGATGACTAAAAAAGAGTTTCAACATTGATAACCCATCAATGCTGAGACTCTTTTTGTATTAAACCTGACTTTTTGAGTGAGAAATAAATTAATGGTAATAGAATGAAATGAATGACTATAGCTGGTGCCGTAGAAATAAAATATGAAGTAATCCACATATTCATTGAATAGGAAGTTCCTAGTATTATGCTATGAACGATACCGCCTACAATTCTACCTACTAGCATTGCAATACCTAATGATGCATATACTCTAAGTTGTTCTTTTTGTGTCTTAAACACATGCATACATATGCTAGAGATAAGGCCATATGTTGGAAGCTCGAAACACATACAAATAAGTGTTGATCCTTGCGGCATACCATAAAGTATATTATTTAATAACGGACATATGATTCCTACAATTAGTCCTTCTACAGGTCCTATTAGTAATCCTGTTAATAAAGGAGATATATGCATTGGGGAAAATAGTACTCCACCATTAGGTATCATACGAATCACAGGTGGTAATACTAATCCAACCGCAATCATCATCGCTGTCATTGTTAATCTTTTCGTACTCTTCACTTAATTTCCTCTAGTATTTCTTTCCTCACTTCACCAATTGATTGATTTGTTTCTCTCGCTATTTTCGCAAGATCTTCATATTCAAGTTTTTCTCTTTTTGTATGATATCCAGAACTCTTTTTGATTCTTACTTTACCTAGAGAAGTATCTAATTCTTCAACAGAACGATCTAATGCATGTCTAATACATGTAGACTCTCTTATCCCTAAAGTAGTTAGATGCTTAAACATAAGTTCTATCATCTTATCTTTATCCGATATCTTACACATACATGTAAAAACATAGCCTGGACGATTCTTTTTCATATGTACAGGTGTGACATATACATCTAATGCATTGTTAGCAAATAAAACATCATACGCAAAGCCAATCTCTTCAGCTGTCATATCATCGATATTACATGTTAACTCACATACTTCACCATCATCATCCATTTCACCTAAGAATGCTCGTACACAATTTGCGGCAGGGAAATCTTTCTTTCCCATACCATAACCAATCTTATGTACTTTTAAAGTAGGTTGCGTATCAAATGAATTTACAAAATACTTTAATAATGCAGCACCTGTTGGTGTACATAATTCACCATTCATCTTACCTGAATAAGTAGGAATACCCATTAGAATATTTGCTGTAGCAGGAGTTGGCACCTGTAACACGCCATGAGCACATTTCACCATACCATTACCAACTGCAACACTTGAACAAATGATTCTATCCGCATCTATCATCTCAAATAGAATACAATTTCCTACAATATCTGCTAAAGCATCTAATGTACCTACTTCATGGAAATGAATATGGTCAATACTTGTCCCGTGTACCTTACTTTCAGCTTCTGCTAATATCTGATATACATTTTTCGCATCTGTTTTCACTTTGTCACTAACAGATAAACTTTCGATAATACCGTTGATATCTTTTAAATGCATACCTGTCGTATCACTATGGTGAGTATGACCTTCATCATGAATAGTCGCATTAGGATAATGACTTGTAACTATCTCATATATCTTACTGCTAGCACTTTCACCATGATTATGATCATAAACATAAGTTAATGTGTGACTTGTATATTGCACATTAGATATACCTTCTATCTCTTCGATATGATCTAATATATGATGCATTTCATCATCAGTTATATTTTCTATGTGATATTGAAATAAAGCTTCATGATCACTTAAAGATACTTCTTCTTGACCATTCACTTTAACTTGGATATGTGTACCTAGAATTCCACATTTCTTAGATGGTAATGTTTGAAACTCTATTCCTTCTAAACCTAAAGTATTCATTTTTTGAAGGAATTCTGCTTGATCAATAAGTTCACTTAGTGCACCCATTAACATGTCTCCAGCACATCCCATTTTGCATTCTAGATATAATGTCTTCATCAATAACCTCTATTCTAATGTTTGCGCTACTTTATCTAACCAGTTACGAATTTGAATATGTTGTGGACATTGCATCTCACATTGACCACATTTAACACATGCACTTGCTTTACCATGAGGCTCACGAGTTGCGTTCTCATAACGATGTTTTGCGTCTTCAGTTTTCTTATAAATCAATTCATAATTCATTGCAGTAAAAATATCTGGAATTTGAATATGCATTGGACAACCTTCTGTACAATAGTGACAACCAGTACATGGAATTTGTTCAATAGATTGTAAGATATCCATAGCTTCTTGGATAACTTTCTTTTCTTCTTCAGATAGTGGCTTAAAATCACTCATATAAGATAAGTTATCTTGCATTTGTTCTATATTACTCATACCTGATAAAACAACCATTACGCCTGGTAATGAAGCCACAAAGCGAACTGCCCATGAAGCTAAGCTAGCATTAGGATTTGCTTTCTTTAGTAAAACAGCTACTTGCTCTGGAGGATTAGCTAATGTTCCACCTTTAATTGGTTCCATAACAACAATTGGTTTGTTATGTTTACGGGCAACTTCATATACACCTTTAGAATCTACACTAGGATTATTCCAATCGGCGTAGTTAATTTGTAACTGTACAAATTCAACATCATCATGTTCCGTTAAGATCTTATCTAATAACTTTGCTGTACCATGGAATGAAAAACCATAATGTTTAATCTTGCCCATTTCTTTTAGTTCTTTAACATATTCGAATAGATTCCATTCTTCATAGCGAGCAATATTATTATCACTAATTGCATGTAGTAGATAGAAATCAATATAATCTACGCCTTCTCTTTCTAGAGATACATTGATTTGATTTTTCGCATCTTCTACATCTTTCGCAACATTTGCATTTAATTTAGATGTAATGTAATAAGATTCTCTATTATGTCTAGAAGTAATTGCTTTACGTGCAGCATCTTCACTTCCTTTATAAACATAAGCAGAATCAAAATACTTTAATCCACCATCTAAAAACATATTTGCCATTGTAGCTGTTTGTTCAATATCAATTACATCATTTTCTTTATCTGTACGAGGTAATCTCATTAAACCAAAACCTAATTTAGGCATATTTTCCACAAAACTCTTCTCCAACATAAAACTCCTCCTTCTAACTCCTATAAAAACTATAAACCTAAAGTTTGCTTTAAGTGCAAGTAGAATTTCAAT
>CAVAZS010000055.1:0-14540 GCA_963593385.1 Lachnospiraceae bacterium
TGTTCTCCATATTCTCGATTTTTATTTTGTCAATAGTCTTAACTTACCAGCATTGGCTAGATGTTAAAACTTTTTTAATTTTACATAAATATAACAAACGTAAGCTTTTTCTCTTAACAATAGATTTTTATATTAAAAATGTCTTTTAAAAGGAGAGAAAGAAATGAAGACAACAAATTTAACAAAAATCGTATTATCAGGACTTATGGGAATTTCATTAGTTGCTTGTGGAAGTAGTAATTCTTCTAGTGCAACTACTACAGAAACAACAGCTGCTTCTACAACTGAAGCAAAATCAGAAACAACTACAGTATCAGGTTCATTAACTGCATCTGGTTCAAGTGCATTATTGCCACTTGCCCAAGCTGCAGCTGAAGCATTTATGAAAACAAATACAGATGCTTCTATTGTTGTTAATGGTGGAGGATCAGGAACAGGTTTAAAACAAGTTGCTGAAGGATCAGTAGATATTGGTAACTCAGATGTTACAGCAGAAGAAAAGTTAGATGCTGATGCGGCTAAAGATTTAGTGGATCATAAAGTGGCTACAGTAATTGTTGCTCCAGTAGTAAACAAAGAATTAGGTGTAACAAACTTAACAACAGAACAATTAATTAGCATCTTTACTGGTGCTACTACAAATTGGTCAGAAGTAGGTGGACCTGATGAAGAAATCTTACTAGTTACTAGACCAAGCTCAAGTGGAACACGTGCATTATTTAAATCATGGGCATTAAATGGTGAAGAAGAAGCTAGCAATGAAGCTCTAGAAACAGATGACTCTGGTACACTTGTTCAAACAATTTCTGATAACAAAGGTGCTATTGGTTATGTTGCATTATCTTACTTAGTGAATAATGATTCTATACAATCTGTATCAATTGATGGAGTAGAAGCTTCATTAGAAAATACATATAACGGAACATATAAAGTTTGGGGTTATGAACATATGTATACAAAAGGTGAAGGCAGCGAACTTGCTCAAGCATTTATTGAATATATGATGAGTGATGCATTTGCTAGCAACATCGAAGGTATGGGATATGGTGTATCTTCTAAGCTAAGTGATGCAGCAATTAAAACTCACGAATAATTATTAGTACTAGTTAGATGAATTATATGAGCAAGCTTAATTTAAGCTTGCTCTAATCTTAAGAGGTGGATATGGATAAAGCATTACGCAAAGACAAACAATATGCTTTGATGATTAAAGCAGCAGGAATATTTATTATCGCGTTAACAATTTCAATTGGTGTATTTTTACTTATTAAAGGTACTGGTACTTTTGTGCAAGGTAAGCACTCAATATTTGAATTCTTGTTTTCTAGTAATTGGAATCCTACAGATAGTGCATCTAATCCTAGTGGTGGTGAAGTGGGTGCAGCAGTATATATATTTGGATCAATATTAACTTGTTTCTTAGCATTATTACTTGCGTTACCATTTTCCGTAGGACTAGCAATATTTATGAGTGAAATTGTTCCTCAAATTAGTAATAAATATATTCGACCAGCAGTAGAAATTTATGTAGGTATTCCTTCAGTTGTTTATGGTTGGATTGGTTTAACAGTACTTGTACCATTTATTAAAACAACATTTCATGCAAAAATGGGTGGATTCTCTGTTCTTGCGGCCGCAATTGTTTTAGCAGTAATGATTTTTCCAACAATTACAACAGTTGCGACAGATGCGATTCAATCTGTTCCACATGATTATCGTGAAGCTGCGTTAGGACTAGGATCAACAAGATTTCAAACAATATCAAAAGTTGTTCTTCCTGCAGCGAAAAAAGGAATATTTGTAGGTGTAATCTTAGGCTTAGCTCGTGCTTTTGGTGAAGCATTAGCTGTAGCGATGGTAATTGGTAAAACGCGTGCATTTCCTAAGAGTTTATTATATCCAACATCAAATCTAACAGCTGCTATTGCGGCAGATATGGGTAATACTGCAGATGGTGGGGAACATAATCTAGCATTATGGTCTATGGCTCTATTATTATTCTTAATTTCTATGTTCTTAATTTTCTTGATTCATAAATTAGGAAATGAGAAAAAAGAATCAAAGCATGATCATAAACGTAGAAAGATTTTAATGCAAAAGTTAAAAACAGTATATGGAGATAAAAAAGATGAAGACTAATGATGCAGTTATGATGAAAAGTCAAAAAATAGATAAAGTAATGACTTATGTCTTTTGGCTAATTGGTATTTTAACAGTAGGATTTTTAGTAATACTAACAGGATATATTATTTATCAAGGTATTAGTGGATTCTATCCAGAACTCTTAAGTGCTACATCAAATGGTATATTAAACCAATTATTTAATACGATATATTTAGTATTCTGGTCATTATTAATTAGTGTCCCAATCGGTATTGGCGCAGGTATTTATTTATCAGAATATGCAAAACCTGGTAAATTTAAAGATTTCTTAGAAATTAGTATTGAATCCTTATCTTCATTACCATCTATTGTTGTGGGTTTATTTGGATATTTGGTGTTTATCTTACTAACAGGAATGAAATGGAATCTATTTGCTGGGGCACTTGCAGTATCTGTACTTTGTCTTCCACTTATTACAACAGAAACACATAATGCTTTAAAAAATCTACCACAAGGATATCGTGAAGGAAGCTTGGCGTTAGGTGCAACAAAATCACAAACGATTAAACAAGTTCTTATACCAGCAGCTTTCCATCAAATTACTACAGGAATCATTATGGCGGCTGGGAGAGGCTTTGGCGAAGCAGCTGCACTACTTTATACGGCTGGGCAAAGTACAAATATCAATTGGACAAATTGGAATATTTTTTCTCCAACTTGCCCATGGAATCCATTTAGACCGGGTGAAACATTATCATTACATATTTGGGTAATGCGTACAGAGGGAAGTTTAAATCCAAATGCGACAAGTATTGCGAATTTCTCAAGCATGATCTTAGTCATTATGACATTTGTATTTAGCTTAACAGCACGCAAAATTTCTCATAAAAAATAACGAAAAGCAGATTACAAAATCTGTTTTTTTATATAATAGAGATATTGTAAGGAGAACAAATATGTTGAAGTGTAGGGAGTGTAAAGAATGTAATGGACTTGCTTGTAGAGGAGAAATACCTGGTCTAGGTGGTAAAGGAACAGGCGCAAGCTTTATTAGAAATGTTGAAGCATTTAAGAAAATTAAATTAAATCTAGATGTTTGTGCTAGTTCGGAAGAAATTTCTACAAAATGTAATATTTTAGGAATGGATTTGAGTGTTCCAATTTTTGTGGCACCAATAGCAGGAATTAAAAATAATTATGGTGCTGAAATAAGTGATCATGATTATACTGCAATGGTTTTAGAAGGTTGTGAAAAAGCAGGAATAAGAGCATTTACAGGTGATGGTATAGATGTAAATGGTTTATTTGCAGAAAGTGCAAAAGCAATTGATGAAAATCAAGGACATGGTATTGTCACAATGAAACCTTGGGTAAAAGAAGGTATTGATGAAAGAGCTGATATATTAAAAGATTTAAATTTTGACATGTTAGCGATGGATGTTGATTCTGCCGGATTACCATTATTAAGAGCGGGTAAAACTCCTGTAGAAACAAAGAGTGTTGAAGCATTAAGATATGTTAGAGAAAAAGTTGGTAAACCATTTATTGTAAAAGGTGTGATGACTGTTCATGCGGCTTTAACTGCTTTAGAAAGTGGAGCTTCTGCAATTGTTGTTTCTAACCATGGTGGTAGAGTTTTAGATGAAACTAGAGGAACAATTGAAGTATTACCAGAAATTGTAAAAGCTGTACAAGGAAAGATGACAATCTTAATTGATGGCGGTATTCGATCTGGTAGAGATATTTATAAGTGTTTAGCACTTGGTGCAGATGGTGTATTAATTGGTAGACCTTTAGCTTTAGCATGTGTTAAGGGTGGAAGTGAAGGACTAAGTGAAAAAGTATTATCTTTAAGAAATGAACTAGCTGATGCCATGCTTATGACGGGCAAACATACAATAGATGAAATAAGTGAATCTGATGTGTATGTTGATTTTATGAAATAATTTTCAAATAAATTTTGATAGTATTTACACAAGCGTGAAATAGGGGTATAATTTCTAATGTTTAAGTGAGGTTTATATATATTAATGAGCGCATACGATAATAATGCCTATTTCTGGCAAAAAGTAGATACAATATTCTTATCAAGTCATGTCAATATCATTAGACATAAAGGAGAAACGCATCCACATTTCAAAAATTTAGTCTATCCAACAGAATATGGACATTTAGAAGAAACAGGAAATGGTGATCCAATTTCTGTATATGTTGGAACAAAGAATCATAGTGAAATCACTGGGATGATTGTTGCGGCAGATATCCTTCAAAAAACGATTGATATTAAAATATTAGTTGGATGTACAGAAGATGAAGTAACAGATGTCTTACATTTCCTAAATCAAACAGATTTCCAAAAGACTGTATTAATTCGTAGAGGAAATGAAATGCCTAGTTGGGCTTATTCGGATAACTAACAAAAGAGCACGATTAAGTGCTTTTTTTGTATATAAAAATAAAAATCTCTAAGATGATTTTAGAGATTTAACATATTGCATTACACTAAAAGGAATATGACAATATCCGTTAGGATGTTTATCTAAATAGGATTGATGGTATTCTTCTGCTTGATAAAAGATATTTAATCTTTCAAATTCCACATAGAAAGTAGAATACTCTTTTCTCTTTATAGCTAGATAAGAATTTATTTCTTCATAGTCTTGTAAATAATAAATACCTGTTTGATATTGTTTTCCTATATCTTCTTTTTGTTTTTGATATTCTGTAGGATCAATACACATAAAATAAACATCTAGTATTGTTTTTAAAGATACAAGAGTAGGGTCATAACATATTGCGACTGCTTCTTTATAGTTTCCTTCGCCTTTACAAACACTTGCATAATTAACAATTGTTCCTGTTCCTGTTCCATTTGCATATCCACATATTGTATGAGTAACACCATATAATGCCTTATATACATGTTCTACACCCCAGAAACAACCACCGGCTAATATAATCCATTTATTTTTATCGCTAGATTCAAAAATAGTAGGTTTACAATATTGCTTTATTTTTTCTAAATGAATCTGATTATTTTCTTCTTGAATGATTTCAAAACCATTATGGGTAAGAATATGTCTTGATTTTTTATCAGTGTTACTAATTGTTGCGTATAGCTTACTAAAAGGATATGTTTCACAAAGAGAATAGATAGCTTGCATTGCATAATGCATATTTTGATATTCTAAACTTATTTCAAAATAGATGTTATATGTAGCGTCTTCTATTTTAGTTAATACAATTTTACCAATAGCTAGTTCATTTACATATATTGTGATTAAGTCATCACTAGTTTGTTTTAGATATAAGTTATTCATGGGATAATTATGCCATTATAAAATACAAAATAAAAGCAGGAGATAATCCTGCTCATAATCTTATAAATATTGGAACATCACAATAAAGTGACATAAACTACCAGCTAATACAAATAGATGGAATAGTTCATGATTGCCAAATCCTATATCATTTTTAGGGATAAGATTAAGTTTTAAAGAATATATGATTCCACCAACTGTATAAAATAAACCACCAGCTAATAGCCATAAGAATCCTGCACTACTTAATCCTGAAATTAATTCAGGTAAAGCAATGATACAAGCCCATCCCATTGCAATATACATGACTGATGATACCCATTTTGGACAAGTGACAAAACAAAACTTAAATATCATTCCTAATAGTGCAATTGCCCATATACAAATAAGAAGTCTTATTCCTAGTGGATTAGGAATAACGGATACACAAAGTGGTGTATAACTACCAGCGATTAAAATAAAGATACTCATATGATCAATTCTTTTTAATATGATATTTACTTTATATGAGATATTGAAGGAGTGGTAGGAAGCACTAGCTCCATATAGGAGAATCATGCTTAACATAAATACTCCTAAGCTAATCATTGTGGAAAGAGAAGCACCTTTATCACTAGCATGAATTAATAATACTGGTGTAAGAAGAATAGCACATAAGAAACCAATAAAATGGGATAATGCACTCATTGGATCTTTAGCTTTAAAAGTATATTTAGGATTATATTCGTTATAATTTAAATTTAATGTTGTCATACGCTTACCTCCTAATCGGTTATTTAATAACCGATTACACTTATTATATTATCCGTTATTGAATAACTTATCAAGGGGTAAGGATAAATTTATTTGACGAACTTTATTATCGTTTGTAGAATTAAGACATGAAAAAGAACGAAATTGTAATTCAAACATTAAATAACTTTAAATTACCTACATATGAAGAAATTCCAAATGTAGGTTTATATCTAGATCAAGTAACGAAATATATTAATAGTTTTTTAGAAGAATATGATGAGATGAATGTTACACCATCTATGATTAGTAATTATGTTAAATTAAAACTAATTTCTAAAGCGAATAAGAAAACATATTCAAGAGATCAAATTGCAGGATTTATTTTTATTGTATTTGCTAAAACAGTTTTATCGATGAATCATATTCAATATCTTCTTCGTTTACAACAAGAAAAGTATTCTACAAAAGAAGCTTATAGTTATTTTAGAGATGAATTATTAAAAGAAATTAATTTGTTTTGCTCTAATGAAAGAAATGATATAGGTGAAGAAAAGGTAGAAGAAAAGCGAATGTTACATTATGTTGTTGTAACAATCGCTCATAAAATGTATTTAGATTGCTATTTTAGAGAAACAGAAGTGTCTAAAGATTAATTCCAGAAAAGTTTCTAACAATATCTAATTCATTATTTAAAATCTTTCTTGTTTCATCTAGTGCTATCTCATATAATTCATCAAATGATTTATTTTCATTTAAGTTATCATTTAATGGATATGTGATTTCGTGATTGAGATTGAGTACAGAAGGATTTTCTTTCTTTTGATTTAGCATCATTCCACTTAAGAATTTAGGTAAACGAAATAAAGATTCAATACTAGTCACAAATTTATATTTTTTTTGATTACTAGGATTCAATAATTTTGTTAGATGAGATATTCCGTGAATTGATTCAAGAATATCTTTTTCTTTTATATCCCATCCGTAAACTTCAGAAAATAATGCTTTATACATTGTAGCTAAAGCTTGTGCATCTAAATCAGATACTTTTAAATATTTATAAACATCATAGTCATCAATTGTAGATTGACGTTTTTTTAATATGTAACAATCAATTTCAGCTTCACTATGAATATGTAGTATTCCAGGTGAACTTTGATACTCTTCATAAAATAGTTCGGCATTTTTATTGATTAAAGGATGTGTATTAGAATCTAAAGCATAGTGGCATACAAATCCTGCATAATAGCTATAAAGCATATTATGGAAAGAACAGTAATTCTTCATGAATTCAATGGTTTCTTTTACATTATGGTCATGCATATATTCGCCATATTTTTTTAATGAATTTGGTAATGCAACATAATGACTGAAGAAAAATAAATCTGGACCTTCACTACCTAAATAGAATAGGGGAAGGTTAGTAATACGTTTTTTTGTAGCTTCATCAAGAGATTGATAAGCATCTTTTGAAAATTCAAAATGTGTAGTAGCTGCTGGCATAAATCTTCCTTTACTAAGCTAAATCATTCATGATGTTTTTCATCTTAGATGCTAAACCTGTAACTTTTTCTACAGATACAGAGCATACTGCAACACGAATTCCTTTTGTGACAAGTACTGTATAAATATGATTGTCCATAAATGCTTGATGAACTTTCTCAGCAAATTTTTGATCATCTATTTTTAGAGTGACAAAGAATCCTTCTTTATATGGATAAACTTCTAGACCACAAGAATTAGCTTCTGTTAAGAAAATATCACTTCTTTGTTTCATGATATCAATATATTTTTGTTTTTCACTCATAAAAACATCATGATTATCTGAAACAACCCACGCAAAATTATCCATTACAGAGTTATTGATATTAGACCAAGTCGCACGAGCATATTTTTCCATGACAATGATTGCTTCATCAACATCTTTTTCATTTTTAGCAAAAATAACTAAAGCACCACATCTCATACCATATGAAGTTAATGTCTTTGAACAAGAGAAGGCAACTGTAATCATGACATTATCAGAAATATTATTGAAACATTCCATATAATCACGACTATTTGCTAAATGATTTGAATAATCAATATAAGCAATATCGTCAATTAACACGATTGGTGTCTTTTTGCTTGCTTCATTTAGGATTTCGATTAGCTTAGTCCATTCTTCTTTTGTTAAAGAATATCCAGTAGGGTTATGACATGGATCATTTAAAACCATAACAACTTTATTTTGTTTTTCTTGGATTGCTTCAATTTGTTCTTTAACACTTTGTAAATTAAAGTTATTTCCATCAAAATTATGATAGAAAGCTGTATTGATGCCATTTTCACTAGCCATTAATTTATAACTTCCCCAAGCAATTTCAGGAAGTAAGACTGTTTCACCTCTATCTAAGACTGTTGTAATTGAAATGGATACAGCACCAGTTCCGCCAGGAGTAGCAATGACATCATGAGGTAAACGAATATCTTTTCCTTGTGTTACCCAACGATATACTTCATTACGGTAGTTAGTGTTTCCTTTAAAGCTTTCAGCATATTTTGCTTTAGTAGCGTGATTAATTTCATCATAATGATTAAATACACTGTCATAAGCAACAATCTTGCCACTTTCGTCATATAAAGATCCAATTGTTGCGTCAACAACATTTTCACTGCCATTTTCTTCAATGTCTTTTTTTGCTAGTTTTACGATGGCAAAAACAGTATCTACAATAGGTGTGTTATTTGCACTAGATTTAATAAATGTCATATATTCTCCTTTTTAAATAAATATGTTCCAATACGTACTTCTGTACTTCCTTCTTCTATAGCAATCTTATAGTCATTACTCATGCCCATAGATAATGTTTTGATGGTTTCTTTTCCATATAATTCTTGTAGTTTTTGAAAAATACTATATGCTTCATGAAAGATAGCACGTATCTCATCTTTATCTTCTACATGAGGCCCCATGACCATAATTCCTTCTACATGAATGTGTGGGTATTGTTCTAATGTTTCAAAGAAAGGGAAAACATCTTCTTTCTTGAAACCAGTTTTACGAAAATCATTTTCTGCTAAATGTATTTCTACTAATGCACGGATTGAACTATCGTGCTTTTTACAATACTTTTCTATTTCTGTAGCTAATTCAAATGAATCAAGTGATTCTAATACTTGAATATGAGAAATGACATCTTTAATTTTATTCCTTTGTAAATGACCGATAAAGTGCCATTCAATATCATCATGTAAATCGATTTTAGACAATAATTCGTCGCTTCTATTTTCACCAAAAGCTCTTTCTCCTAGCTTATAGTATTCTTCAATATCTTCTCTAGATCTTTTTTTTGAGACGACTAATCTTTTTACTTTATCTCCTGTATCTAGTTTTAATGTTTCATAATTCTTAATTTCAATTGACATGCAAAAATTATAGCACTCTCCATGTTATAATAGGCTCATAAGAAAGAAAAAAATATGAAAAAAAATAGTTTGTTACAAATATTAGCTGTCATGTTATGTGGTGCTGCAATAGTCATAGTTTCCGTTAGTTTAACAATGCATTCACTTTCTAGTACTTTAGAAGAGAAGAATGAACCTAAAGTAGTAGAAAGTGCCTTAGATTATGATTCATCAAGTGTGATTCAAATCTTTGGGACAGGTATGGTTGATAGCACAAATCAAGCTGTTACACTATCACAAGAACTTGATGAATCAATATCGAATTATAATGTTTCGGTTTATCATCAAAAAAATACAAATACAGTAGAAGCACAAAATGTTGCAGATATGTTTGTGAATGCAGGATTTACTACTGTAGGTTTAGCAAATGATGAAAGTAATGATGCAGGTAAGGGTGGCGTATTTGATGCGATGAATTATTGGAATCAAAAAGATATTCTTACTCAAGGTATTAATACAAGTACAGACATTCAAAATATTCATCGTCCATTTGAAGAAAATGGCATTAGCATTGTCTACTTAAGCTTTACAGATGTATTAAATCAAGAATTGGGCGAAAAAGAACAATACTTAGTCAATATATATGATGATGAAAAAACACCTGCAATTGTTGAAGAAGCTAGAAGTAATGCGGATGTAGTCATTGTGTCAATGTATTGGGAAGGTGCGAATGGTTCTTATCCAACAGATAGACAAAAAGAAATAGCACAACGTTTAGCTGATAGTGGAGCATCAATTATTTTCGGAAATGCGAGTGATGCAATTCAACCAATTGAATGGATTGATGATACTTTAGTGTTCTATTCAATGGGAAATGTTTTAACAGATGAAGACGATTATGCATTGGGTCTTGTTGGTACTGTAACGATTACAAAGCATACGGTATATGATAAACAACAAATTGAATTAACAAATCCTAAAGTGGATTGTGTATATGAAAAGAAAGATACAGATGGAAATATTACCGTATCTTTCTATGATAATAATACACGTCTAGCAACTACATACGCTGATTTAATTGGTGTATTACATATGATGGATGATTCAATTAGAATTGGTGGAATACAATAACTAAATTAATTTTTTATTCTTTAGAATAGGAATAATCATTTTAAAACTAACAAATAACACAATTATCTCAATTGGTAGCATAATTGTGTTTTTTATTACACTTTTTGTCATGTAATAAATATAGCCTTTAGAATAGAGCATCATTGACCAAAGAGATCCAATACATACATTTACTAGATAATTGATGATTATTTTTGCAGGAATAATATTTTTTAATGAAATTTCTTTTTGATAGAAAAATAATGCATAAATTAGTGATCCTAGCATTGCACTAAACATATAACCAATAAAGAATGGTCCATCAGGATGCACAATAAAAGAAACAATATCTGTAACAGATGCTGAAACAATACCTGCTACAGGGCCTAAAATACACGCTTCTATCGCAACTAATATATAGGTAATAGAAAGATGTAAGTTTTCACCAACAGGTACATAAAAGCTAGATAAGATAACTTTTAAAGCAATCATCATACTCATAATGGCTAAATATTTTGTGGATTTTAATTTTTGGATAGAAGAATCCCAATAAGTTTTACTAAACATGCGTAGCTCCTTTCTCACCCTGAAGTGGAAAGAAATGCTTTTCACACTGAGGGAGTTTTATTTGTTACCGCAAGAAATATCTTTTCGTCCCTAGGATGCTCCAATTCCTAAAGCACTTAACGCAACAAATAATTTTAATGTAATTAGAATATCATAATTCATATAGTAAACAAGTTTTTCTTTTACAAGATGAATTATTGTATCCTGTTAAAGCATATAATTGTAGATGTAAGGTTGTTGCTTATTTCCCTAACCATAGCAAAGATAGAGGAACAGAGAAGAGTGTTGAATCTTACAATAAATGGTTGGAAGAAAAAAATGGTTATTTCTTATCGAACGGGCATACTTCTAATACTAGATTGGAATTACAAGCTGAAAAAGTTGAATAAATAAAACCATCTTATCTTCCTATTTCAGAAAGAAATGAGGATAAAATTATAAATAAAATCTCCTCGCACGATAAGACTAACGGTTCATGTTCTTCTGTTGCTTTTGCTTATATAGGAAATAAAGCAGGATTAAATGTTACTGATTTTAGAGGTGGAATTTCTCAAAATATATTTTCTAAAATAGATAATATTAGAGAAATAGCGAACATTAAAGGAGTAGACGGTGCAGTTCTAAAAAGTAAAAACGATTACAAATCATATAATCGTATAAAAGCTACATTAGAAGATGGAAAAGAATATTATCTTGGGGTAGGGCAACATGCTTCTATAATAAAAAAAGATAATGATTCTATAAAATATCTAGAGCTACAAGATGATATCGGGCAATGGTATGAGTTAGATGACAAGGCATTAAAAGAAAGATTCTTATGTAGTAAAAAGAGAACTATTGAATCTTATTCAATAATTATAGATATTGAAAGTTTATTTGATAAAAGTGAATTTGAAACATTGCTAGGATATCTAAATACAAATAAGGAATAACAATTTATGAGCGGTGAATGGAAAAAGAAAAATAGCAAAGATACAATATGGTGGTGGTATGATAATGACCAATTGGGAATATTAAAATTTTCTTTTGATAAAAAGAATTCATTTAATTATTGGAGTGATTATCCTGAAAAATTAACTATTGAGCAAAAAAAGATATTTGATGAAGAAAATATATTTTGGGCGAATTTTAGAAGAAAGAAAAAATAGTTATGGCAAATAACACTCGTATTGAAATTGAAATAACAGAAGATAATCGAGAAACATTTAAAAAAGCTACTAAAGAACAAATAGACATAGCACTAAAAGCTGTAGGAGCTGAAATAGAAAGAAATGCTTCAGATAATGCACCTGTAGATACTGGCGTTTGTTTGTAAATGGAAACTTTTCATACCTAATGCAAACTTTGTGATCATTCCAAGTTCTTACATCATTTGAATCATTAGAATAACATGTATTTTGCAAAAGGAATGATTGCAATTGACATCATTTAATGTTAAAGTTTCCTAAAAGGAGATGATAACCATGTCAAACACAACACCGCTATCATATCGTATCGATTCTGATCTCAAAAACGGAGCAGAATCAATCATTTATGACCTTGGAATGACACCAACAGTTGCTATTCAGATGTTTTATAAGCAAATCATTATGAATCATGGACTTCCATTTGATGCAAAATTGAAATCATATCCAAATCCTATAGCATTAGGAGCTCTTTCAAAGGATGAACTCAATGTGGAACTAATGAAGGGCTATGAATCGATTAAGAATGATCGAAAATACAGTCCAGACGAAGTGGATGCAATTCTCGAAAAGGAATTTGGTATTTAATGGAAAATTATGAAGTTAAGTATTCAACGCAAGCAATCAATGATCTCAAAGGGATTCATGCATATATAAAATATAATCTTGCTTCATCCATTAATGCACAGAAACAAACGAAGCGTATTAGAGATGCTATTCGAGTGCTCGCTTCATTTCCAAATAGATATCCGTTAGTTGAATTTGAGTCTTGGGCAGAAATAGGAATGCACAAGCTAATTGTCGACAACTATGTAGTCCTTTATTTTGTTAACGATGAGACGCATATTGTCGATATCTCAAGAATCTTTTATTCTGGGAGAAATATCGAAGTGTTAGCAAAGTAGTTCTAATATTATCGTTTCGTGCCAATTGGCGTGTAAGTTCATGCACAAGACCTCATCTTATTAGCAACAGACGAAGTTTATGTTCCATTTGGTCCAGAAGAATTTGTACTCCAACGAAGTACAAATTAATGAAAAAAGAAAGTTTATCGTAAAAAAAACGGTAAACTTTTTATTTGCTTTCAAAAATGTCCTAAATGGTTCATATTCACAAGCTGCAAGAAATGCTAGAACATCTTATACATCTGCACAGAATAGTAGTCGTATAGATGGATTAGAAGAATTCGTTAATGCGGGTATCAAAGTACAGAAAGAGTGGATGGTAACAAGAGATGAAAGAACAAGAGAAAGCCATGCACAATTAAATGGTGTAAGAGTAGATGTAAATGAAAAATTCCCTAATGGATTAATGTATCCTGCCGACCCTGATGGAGAACCTGCTGAGGTGTATAATTGCAGATGTAAGGTTGTAGCTTATTTCCCTAACCATAGCAAAGATAGAGGAACAGGGAAGAGTGTACAAAGTTATAATAAATGGTTATTACAGCATGAAAAAGCACCAACTTATATGTCGAATTTAGAACTAAAAAGTATGTATGGAAATATTAGCTCTAATAAAAATGATACTAGTTGGGTAGTAAGAAATGCTAATCCAAATTATGACAAGTCTTTAGCTTATCAGACTAATTGCCAAAGATGTATGGATGCTGTGGAGTTAAGAAGTAGAGGCTACAATGTTGAAGCAATTGGAAAATTAGAAACCAATAATAAAGTGAAATGGGGAAGTGAAATATTTGTTGATGACAAAGATAATGATGTTTATTTTGAAATAAATAAAACAAAACAAGATTTATTAAGTGAATTGAAATCAGCACCTGATTAATCAAGATATGGCATTTATTTTCAATGGATTGATGATAGTGGTAATGTATTCGGGCATGTAATGAATGCACAAAAGATAGATGGTGAAATACACTTTATAGATGGGCAAATATCAGAATTAGATTCTAGTTATGAACTTGATGTAGGTATTGAAGGAAGATTTGGATATTTAAGGTTAGATGATAAAAAGATAAAAAATGATAGATATTTACTCATGAATGCAGTTAAGAAAGGACAGTAATCATGGAAGCTTTAGATAGGTTTAATGAAGTGCTAAAAAAATATTATGACACATCACAAATAGAAATATGGCGTATTGATGAAAATGAAAATATTATTCTAGCAAGAATAAG
>CAVAZS010000056.1:0-14530 GCA_963593385.1 Lachnospiraceae bacterium
ATATTAAAGAATATCGTGATTTAATTGTAACAGTAAGAGGCATGGGGTATAAATTTGAGACTAGATAAGCATGGAATAAGATTTAGTATGTGGATCATTTTCACTATTTTTGCAATGGCAATAATAGTGGTTTTTGGTTTGCTTCAAATCGTGTTAATTAAACCATATTATCGTAAGACACAAATTTCTACTGTTAAAAATGTAAGTGGTAGTATCGAAAATTATGTTATTGCGAATCATTCTAGTGAACTAGATATTTCAAAAGCAGCTCAACTTACAGTAGATAGCAATGTATGTGTTGAAATATATAATAGTCAAGGCCAAGAACTATATGATGTAGATAGTATTGGTTATGGTTGTGTTTTTCATGGCCCTGATTCTTCCATACAAAATTCACCTGTTTCATTACTTAATCCATCAGAAATGATTCAATATGTTAAAGAAAATGGTGGTGAAGTGAATATTAATTTATATAATTCACGTACTTCTCAAGACATGATTGTATATGGCAAAGAAGTTAAAATGAATCTTGCTAGTTATTATATATTTGTAAATTCACCACTAGAACCAATTGACTCTATTGTAAACTTTTTTACGCAGCAATATATTTTATATACCTTTGTTGTCATTATTTTAGCGTCACTAGTTTCTTTGTGGATTGCGAATAGATTGTCTAAACCTATTGTCACAATGAAAAATGAAGCGAAAGCCTTAGCTAGTGCAGAATATGACGTGCAATTTGAAGGCGGGTATTTTAGTGAAACGAAAGAACTTGCGAATACTCTAAATGATGCAACGGAAAAATTAAGCAAAATAGATGAGTTACGAAAAGATTTAATTGCAAATGTTTCTCATGATATTAAAACACCATTAACAAGTATTAAAGCATATGCTGAAATGATAAAAGATATTAGTGGTGATAATCCTGTAAAAAGAAATGAGCACTTAGATGTTATTATTTCTGAAACAGATTATTTAAATCGTTTAGTTGATGATATGAATGAATTATCAAAGATGCAATCTGGTAATTATGTACTGAAATATTCTAATTTTGATTTATCACAAAGAATTAGAGAAATGATTCAATTACATAAAGTCATGATTGATGAAGGTAAACTGAATATTGAAGTAGATATTCCTGAAACATTAATCATCTATGCGGATGAAATCAAAATTAGTCAAGTTATCTATAATTATTTATCAAATGCCATTAAGCATACGCCAGTTGGTAAAACAATTTACATTAAAGCTTATGAGTCTGATGAAGGAGATCATATTCATTTTGAAGTTAGAGATGAAGGCGAAGGAATTGAAGAAAAAGATCTTCCATATATCTGGGATAGATATCAAAAGAGTAGCCGTTCGTTCTCGAGAAGTATGACTTCAACAGGCTTAGGTCTATCAATTGTTAAAGCTATTTTAGATGCACATGGTGCTAAATATGGTGTAAAAAGTAAAAAAGATAAAGGATCAACATTTTATTTTGATTTAGATGTACCAAGAGTCTTGGAGGATATTCATGATTGCAAAGAAAGATTATTTACAGAAGACTGATTATATCTTGTATCAAGAATTATCTATGTATCATTTTAATAGTGATACAAGTTTGCTTGGAGAATTTATTGATATTGGTTCAAAAGATTCAGTATTAGATATTGGTTGTAATAATGGTGCTTTACTTTTGTATGTCGCAAAACATAATCCTAAAAAACTAGTAGGTGTTGATCTTTATGATGAAGTATTGGATATCGCAAAAATGAATCTAAATTTAAATCATGTAGAAGCTAGTTTGTATTGTACAAAGATACAAGATTTTTCGTATACACAATTTGATAAGATAATTTGTAATCCACCATATTTTCATTCTACAAATAAAAAACTAATGAATGAAAATGACTATATACGATGTGCACGTCATGAAGAATTTTTGCCAATGAATGAGTTATTTGCTTCAGTAAAAAGATTATTAAAAGATTCAGGTAAATTTTATTATGTGCATCGTCCTTTTGAATTAAATCGTATTCAACAAAATTTAATAGAAAATGATATGCGTATAAAAAAATTACAGATTTATTATGATAAAAATACTCTAAAAACGAGGACTATTTGTATGGAAGTCGTGAAAGGGGTTTCTACTGAAATAGAAATTAAAATGCCTATTTTCTTATAATAAAAATGAATGAAAGTCATTGACTTTAAAATAAGGTTATACTACACTAACTACGTTGGTTAGGTAAAACTAACAAGGAGGATTGATGAGTATGCCATTAACTTTAGCAGGTGTTGGGGAAGAAATTACAATCACTAGAATTGGTGGAAATGAGGAAACTAAACATCATTTAGCCGACTTAGGATTCCATGTTGGATCAAAAGTTAGCGTTATTTCATCTCTTGATGGAAATCTTATTGTGAATGTAAAAGATTCAAGAATTGCCATTAATAAAGATATGGCGCGCTACATCATGTTTTAGAAGGGAGTCTATATGAATTTAGGCGAAGCAAAAGTTGGTAGTACTGTAAGGGTAGATAAGATCAACGGAGAAGGCGCATACAAGCGTAGAATTATGGATATGGGCATCACTAAAGGAACTGAATTATATATTCGCAAAGTTGCTCCATTAGGGGATCCTGTTGAAATTACTGTAAGAGGATATGAATTATCTGTTAGAAAAAATGATGCAGAATGCGTTGATGTAACAGAAACAAAGGCTGCTGAATAGGAGGAAATATGGGGATTAAGATTGCTTTAGCAGGTAACCCTAACTGTGGTAAAACAACAATGTTTAACGCTTTAACTGGTTCCAACCAATATGTTGGTAACTGGCCAGGTGTTACTGTTGAGAAAAAAGAGGGTCATTTAAAAAATAAAAAAGGTGAAGATGTAATTGTAACTGACTTACCAGGTATTTATTCATTATCACCTTATACATTAGAAGAAGTTGTATCAAGAGATTATATCTTAAAAGAAAATCCTGATGTAATCATTGACTTAGTAGATGCAACAAACATTGAAAGAAACTTATATTTAACAACACAACTTATTGAAACAGGTGTTCCAGTAGTTATTGCATTAAATATGTGTGACTTACTAGAAAAACGTGGAATTAAGATTGATGCTGAAAGACTATCAATGCTACTTGGATGCAAGATTGTTGAAACAAGTGCATTAAAAGAAACAGGTTTAAACGAAGTAGTTGATGAAGCAATTAAAGAAGCTAAAAAAGCTGATCATAAGCTTCCATCTGCTGTATTCTCTAGTGATGTAGAAAATGCTATTTCTTCAGTAAGTACAAAATTAACAAATACTGCAGAACACGAAAAGAGATGGTATGCAATTAAACTTCTTGAAAGAGATGAAAAAGTTGTTGCTGAAGTTAGCTTAAGTGCTAGTGATAAAGAAGAAGTTGAAAAGACATCTAAAGCTTTAGAAACAAAACTAGACAATGATGCTGAAAGTATCTTCACTGATGAAAGATATAACTTCATCCAAAAAGTTGTTAATACAACTGTTAAAAAGAGTGATCAAAAACTTACTGTTTCAGATAAGATTGATAGAATCGTTACAAACCGTATCTTAGGTATTCCTATCTTTATTGCTGTTATGTGGCTAGTTTACTATGTATCAGTAACAACAGTTGGTACATTTGTAACAGATTGGACAAACGATGTATTTGTAGTAGCAATTCAAGATTTCTTTACAAATATCTTAGGAACTTTAGGTGCTAGCGATTTAATTACTCAACTTATCGTTGATGGTATTATCGGTGGTGTTGGTGCCGTTGTTGGATTTGCTCCTCAAATGGTTATCTTATTCTTGTTCCTATCTATTCTTGAAGATTGCGGATATATGGTTCGTATTGCATTCGTTATGGATAGAGTATTCCGTCACTTTGGCTTAAGTGGTAAATCATTTATTCCATTATTAATTGGTTCTGGATGTGGTGTTCCTGGTATCATGGCATCTAAGACAATTGAACAAGATAATGATAGACGTTTAACTATTATGACAACTACATTTATTCCATGTGGTGCTAAACTTCCAGTTATCGCTTTACTTGGTGGTATTATTTGTGGACGTATTAGTGGTGATTATGAAGCTGCTGGTATTATTTCTCCATTAATGTATTTTGCTGGTATTGCTGCAGTATTAATTTCTGCAATTATCTTAAAGAAAACTAAACCTTTCTCAGGTAAACCTGCACCATTCGTTATGGAACTTCCTGCATATCATATTCCTAGTGCAAAAACAGTATTAATGCACGTTTGGGAAAGAACAAAAGCGTTCTTAATTAAAGCTGGTACAATTCTTGTTGTTGCATGTTTCGTTATTTGGGTACTATCTACATTTGGATTTGAAAACGGTGCATTTGGTATCGTTGAAGATATCAATAACTCACTTATCGCTTCTATTGGTGGATTCTTCGCTCCTATCTTTGCTCCACTTGGTTGGGGTGAATGGCAACCAGTTGCAGCTAGCTTAACAGGTCTATCTGCAAAAGAAGATATCGTTGCTACAATGGGTGTATTAGCTAACTTAGGTGAAATTGAAGAAGCTACAGCTTCTGATGCTGAAATTATCGCTGCTTGGTTCCCAACTGCAGCTGCAGCTCTAAGCTTCTTAATCTTCAACTTATTAGATAGCCCATGCTTAGCTGCTATTTCTACAATGGCTGAAGAATTAAAAGATAGAAGATGGTTCTGGGGTGCTGTTATTTTCCAAAATGTATTCGCTTATATTCTTGCATTCTTAGTTTATCAATATAGTTTACTTGCAATTGATGGACAAGCATTCTCAATGGGTACATGTGTTGCAGTAGTAATTACAGTAGTTCTACTATACTTACTATTTAGAAAAGATCCATATAAGGATCAAAAGACATATTCTAAGCGTTCTGTAGAAGCTTAATGAATAAATAAATGTTGATTTGATAGCCAGGTAGAATTCTATTTGGCTATCTTTTGACTAGATGGAGGTATTTAAAATGATTGACATCTTATTATTTGGCATAATTATTGGGTATTGTGCTTTTGTTGTCTATAAAACATATTTTGATAAAAAATCATCTTGTGATGGAACATGTGCAGGATGCTCTTCTTCATCTTTATGTCATATTGATTTCAATAAAATCTATAAAGAAATAAAGGAGCAAGACAATGGGTGATTCTACTAAATCTACTTTTTGGATGTTTTTAATTATTATTGTGATTTATATTGTTGGAATGAGTGCTTATACATTAGTAAAAAAGATAAAAGAAAAAAAGAAATGGAAGTAATAAATTATGAAGCCTATTGATATTATTTTAATTTTAATTGTAGCTGCTATTCTTTTCTTTGCTTTAAAAGGTTCTGTAAAACATTTTAAAGGAGAAGGTGGATGTTGTGGTGGTAGCGTTAGTGATAAAGTGAAAGTTGATGATAAAAACTTAAGTCACTATCCTTATTCTGTTACCGTAAATACTAGTGGAATGAAATGTGAAGGTTGTAAAACAAAAGTAGAAAATGCATTAAATTCTAAAATTGGTGTTTATGCAATTGCTGATTATAAAAAGAATACAGTTAAAGTACATATGAAAAATGAACTATCTGATGATGAAATTAAAAAAGCAATTACTGAAGCTGGTTATACTGTTAATTCTATAAATCATTAGTTTTCTTATGAAAATTTGCAAAAAAGCTAGAGGAATGTGGCTAGTATATTCGCATTCATATCAAACAAATTTAATTGATATCTTTGGTTACAGTAAAGAAGTTTCAAAAAGTATTACTAAAAAAGCAAAAATTAAATTCAAAGAGATACTATCTGATTTGCCAGAATTTGAAAAAGAAGACAGATTTCAATTAAATATTATTAGTTGTGCTTTACTCTGTGCTTTTGTTCTTTCTATGCCAGAAAGGCCTAGTTTAGAAGATTTAACTTTGTTTTATAAAAACGGAACAATGACGAGTCTTACAAAATTCTTTTGCAAAAAAGCAGCCAAACACAAATTTTCTACTAAAGATATAGAAAATATGAAAAAATCAGCAAAACTAAAAGCTGGTGATCGTAATCCTTATTCATGGAACATGGAATTTAGGGAATATGAAGATGGTAGTGGATACGAAGCGTTATTTACACAATGTGGTATTTGTACATTAATGAAGAAATATGGTTTATATGATTTAACTCCAGCTATGTGTGCTTTTGATTACACAATGAGTGAAGCTGGAGGAAAAACTAATTTTATAAGACAATATACTTTAGCTACTAATGGCCCATATTGTGATTGTGGATATAAAAAGAAATAAATAAAAAAATATGCGAAAAATCGCATAAAAAGATGAAAAAATGTTTGACGCGAAAGAGATGTACTAGTAGAATAGTACCGTTATCAGTCCTCTTGGTGAGGTCTGTAACCGCTCAGAAAAGGATTTAAGCACGAAAGTCTCCTTTATTTGGCGCGTCTTATGATAAATGTCAGGAGGTGTATTGAATGTACGCAGTTATCGAAACAGGCGGAAAGCAATTAAAAGTAGAACAAGGTCAATCAATTTTTGTTGAAAAACTAAATGTTGAAGCTGGTGAAACAGTTGTATTTGACAAAGTTTGCTTAGTTAGCAATGGTTCTACAAAAATCGGAACACCATATGTTGATGGTGCAAAAGTTACTTGCAAAGTAGAAAAGCAAGGAAAAGAAAAGAAAGTTCTTATTTTCAAGTATAAGGCTAAGAAGGGATCTACTCGTCGTAAGCAAGGTCATCGTCAGCCATATACAAAACTAGTTGTTGAAACTATCGAGGGCTAAGATGATTAAAGTTCGCATGAAATACAAGTCGAATATGATAGAAGAAATCAGTATATCAGGACATGCAGGATATGCGGACAAAGGAAAAGATCTCATATGTGCAGCAGTAAGCTCAATTAGTATTGGTTTATGCAATGCAATTGATAAATTAAAAGTAAAGGCTGACATAGAGATTGGAGATAATATCATTAAAATTTCTAATATTGGAAATGATGAGTTATCGCAAACTGTTCTAAAGACTGGTATAATACAATTACAAACAGTTGAGGAACAAGCAAATAAATATTTGGAAATTAATAAACTGGAGGTGTGAAAAATGAAATACACATTAGATATTCAGTTCTTTGCTAGTAAAAAGGGTGTTTCTTCTACAAAGAACGGACGTGATTCTGCTGGTCGTAGACTAGGTGCTAAAAAAGCTGATGGTGAGTTTGCTACTGCAGGTTCTATTATCTATCGTCAAAGAGGAACAAGAATTTTCCCTGGCAAGAATGTAAGCAAAGGTGGAGATGATACATTATTCGCTACTGCTTCTGGTATCGTTAAATACGAACGTCTTGGTAAGGATAAAAAACAAGTTTCTGTTTATCCTCAGGCTTAAGTTAAAGAAAATTGCTCCTGAATCTTCAGGAGCTTTTTTAGAAATATGGAGGTAGTTTATGATTGATTTAATTAAAATGAAAGTTAAAGCAGGTGATGGTGGTAAAGGTGCTGTTGCTTTTAGACATGAAAAATATTATCCAAATGGTGGTCCATTTGGTGGTGATGGTGGACGTGGCGGTAACGTTTATTTTGAAGTAGATACAAACGAAACTACGCTCATTAAATTACGTTATACAAAATCTGTTAAAGCAGGTAATGGCGGTAATGGCATGACCAAAAAAATGCATGGTAAAGATGGTGATGACATTATTATTAAAGTTCCACTTGGTACAATGATTCGTAACGCTGCTAATGGTGATTTAATTGCTGACTTAACTAAACCTCATCAAGTTGCTTTAGTTGCAAAAGGTGGTAGAGGTGGCTTAGGAAATATGCATTTTGCTACAGCTAGAAACAATACTCCAGAATTTGCTCAACCTGGTGAAATTGGTCAAAGTTTAGAATTACAAGTTGAATTAAGATTACTCGCTGATGCTGGAATTATTGGTTTTCCATCCGTTGGTAAATCTACATTCCTATCTGTTGTATCAAATGCTAAGCCAGAAATTGCAGATTATCCTTTTACAACAATTGAACCAAATATTGGTGTAGTTGCATTACCTGATGAAAGAAGCTTTATTTTAGCTGATATGCCTGGTCTAATTGAAGGAGCAGGAGATGGTAAAGGTTTAGGTCACGAATTTTTAAGACATATTAAAAGATGTCGTGTATTAATTCATATTATTGATATGAGTGGCTTCGAACAAGATCCAATTGATGCATATAACATCATTAATGCAGAACTAGCTAAATATGATTTAGATTTAGAAAAGAAAACACAAATTGTTGTAGCAAATAAAATGGATGAAGATACAGCAAAAGAAAACTTAGAAAAATTCAAAGCTGAATTCCCTGATTTAAAAGTATATGAAACAATTACTTTTATGCATGAAGGTATAAATGAAGTATTATATGCGACAATGGATGCTATCGAAACTTCTAGAAAAGAAGAAGCTGAAAATGTAGTTGAACAAGAAGAAGTTGTTGTATATCGTTATGAACCAAAGAGACCAGACTTTGTTGTCTTAAATCTTGGAAATCATAGATGGAAGATTGATTCAGATAAAGTTGACCGTCTTGCAGAACAAGTTGATTTTGATAAAGAAGATGATACATATCAATTTGCTGCTACACTTAAGAAAATGGGTATTGATAAAGCGTTATATGATGCAGGTGCTAGAGATGGCGATCAAGTTATTGTCGGCACTTATATCATGGATTATAGCGAATAGGAGTACTTCTTATGATTGCTTTTATTGATGGTATAGTTGATTCATTTGGTGCAGATTATGTTGTTTTAGATAATCATGGTATGGGATATAAAATGTTATATGCTCATACTAGTGATTTAAAACTAAATGATCATGTTAAGTTATATACATATATGCATATAACAGAAAATGATATTAGTTTATTTGCCTTTAATTCTCTATTAGAACAAGATTTATTTATGAAATTAATCAGTGTTAAGGGATTAGGGCCTAAAACAGCTATTAATATGCTTACAAAAAGTAGTGTGAATCATTTGATTACGGTAATTGAATCAGGAGATGTTACAGCACTTAAAAATGTTCCTGGTATTGGTAATAAAACAGCTAGTCAAATTATCTTAGATTTAAAAGGAAAACTAGTTGCAAGTGAAGAAGAAACAGGAACTAAGTATAGTCAAGCAATTTTAGATGCAATTGAAGCTCTAAAAAGTCTTGGTTATAAACAAAACGAACTAAATCAAGTTGCTAAGCATTTAGCTAAGGAACCTGATTTAGATACAGCACAATATTTGAAATTAGGATTAAAGTTTTTAAATGGCAGAAAGTAGGTGGGGCTAATGAATGATCAAGAAAGACTAATGTCTGTTGATAAAAATCAAGAAGATGAAGAAGAATCTATTCGTCCCCATACTTTAAATGATTATATTGGACAAGATGCTTTAAAAGAAAATTTAAAAATATTTATTCAAGCTGCTAAATCACGTAATGAATCTTTAGACCATGTTTTATTATATGGTCCTCCAGGTCTTGGTAAAACAACACTAGCTTATATCTTAGCAAATGAAATGGGCTCTAAAATTAAGATAGTTACGGGACCTAGTATTGAAAAAAGTGGTGATTTAGCTTCTGTTCTTTCAGTACTAGAACCAGGTGATGTTCTATTTATTGATGAAATTCATCGTTTACCAAAAGTTGTTGAAGAAGTTTTATATTCGGCAATGGAAGATTTTGTGATCGATGTCATGATTGGTAAAGATTCGGGTGCGAGAAGTGTTCGTCTAGAACTACCACCATTCACTTTAGTTGGTGCTACAACTAGAGCAGGTGATTTAAGTGCTCCATTAAGAGATCGTTTTGGTATTATTTCTAAACTTGAATATTATTCCCATGAACAATTATCCGATATTATCAAAAGAAGCAGTCGAGTTCTTGGCGTACCAATTGAAGATGAGGCTGTAATTGAACTAGCAAAAAGATCAAGAGGAACACCAAGAATTGCTAATAGACTTTTAAGAAGATTACGTGACTTCGCTCAAGTATTAAATGATGGTGTTATTTCTAAAGAAATTGCTGATATGGCACTAGAAAGATTACATGTTGATTCTCTTGGTTTAGATGATGTTGACTTACGTTATCTAAGAGGAATCATTGATCGTTTCCATGGTGGTCCTGTTGGTTTAGAAGCTTTAGCAAATTCAATTAGTGAAGAAACTACTACTTTAGAAGATGTTTATGAACCTTATTTAATTCAAATAGGATTTGTGAATCGTACAAGTAGAGGTAGAGTTGTTACAGAAAAAGCATATGAACATTTAGGTATTCCAATGCAAGGAAGACTATTATGAAGAAAAATAAAAAAAGAGGGAAATCTCTTAATTATTTTTTAGCATGTATGATTGTTTATTTATTTTTCTTTTTAGTGATGGTTTCTTTAGCAAACTTATTATTAACAATTTTACAAGCTCATCCTTACTTTCATTTGCTTGTAGCAATCATGATTTTAATATTAGATATTTTATTTACTGATTATTTTGTGAATCGTTATTGGAAAAATAAATGGATTCTTAAATAATTTATGTTACAATTTGAATTGCGTTGATTAGAAGGTAGTATATAGGTAGTGCTAAATAGAGAGCTTTGGGTTGGTGAAACAAAGTTAGTAATCTATAGAAGTAGTCTAGGAGCTTATCTTTTGAACTAGTAGTAGGAAGATACGTGTCATGCGCGTTAAGCATAAGATGAGTACAAATTAAGGTGGTACCGCGTATATAACGCCCTTATGAAAATAAGGGCTTTTTATTTTATAGGAGGACATATGAAAAAAGAGTTAGCACAAAAGTATAACCACAAAGATGTAGAAGCAGGTAAATATGATCATTGGGTTCAAGAAGGCTACTTTACAGCTGGAGATAAATCTAAAGATCCATTTACTATCGTAATTCCACCACCAAATGTAACTGGTATTTTACATATTGGACATGCTTGGGATAATACACTACAAGATATTATTTCTCGTTATAAGAGAATGAGAGGATATGACATGTTGTATTTACCAGGTATGGATCATGCTGGTATTGCAACACAAGCAAAAGTAGATGCTCGTTTAAAAAGTGAAGGAATTTCAAGATATGATATAGGTAGAGAAAAATTCTTAGATAGAGCTTGGGAATGGAAAGAAGAATATGCTGCTACTATCCGTAAACAATGGGCAAAACTAGGTAATTCATTAGATTATTCTAGAGAACGTTTTACTATGGATGAAGGCTTTAATGCAGCAGTTCGTCATGTATTTGTTTCTTTATACAATGAAGGTTTAATTTATAGAGGTTGGAGAATCATCAACTGGGACCCTGAAGCTCGTACAGCATTAAGTAATATCGAAGTATATTATCAAGATGATGCTGGTAAGATGTATTACATGGTTTATCATACAGTTGAAGATAATGAAGAATTTATTGTCGCAACAACTCGTCCTGAAACTATGTTTGGTGATGTTTGTGTTGTTGTTAACCCTGAAGATGAAAAGAATTCTCATTTAATCGGTAAACATTGTATAAATCCAGCTAATGGTCAAGAATTACCAATTATTGGTGACACATATATCGAAATTGGATTTGGTACAGGTGTAATGAAATGTACACCAGCGCATGATCCTAATGACTATGCTATTGCTGAAAGACATGGTTTTGATAAGCCTATATGTATGAATCCAGATGGTACAATGAATGCATTATGTGGTAAATATGAAGGCAAAGATAGATATGAATGTAGAGAAGAACTTGTAAAAGAATTTGAAGCAAATCATATTATGGATCATATTGAAGATATTACACACCAAGTAGCTCACTCAGAACGTACACATTGTGTAGTAGAACCATATTTAAGTGAACAATGGTTTGTAAAAATGAAGCCATTAGCAGATGATGTATTAAAAAATCAAGAAGATCCTGACCAAAGAATTAATTTCTATCCAGAAAGATTTAGTCGTACATTCTCTCAATGGTTAGAAAATATTGAAGATTGGTGTATTTCTAGACAATTATGGTGGGGTCATAGAATTCCAGCTTGGTATAACAAAGAAACAGGGGAAATTTACGTTTCTGAAGAAGAACCAAAAGATATTGAAAATTGGTCTCAAGATGAAGATGTATTAGATACATGGTTCTCTAGTGCTTTATGGCCATTTGCTACATTAGGTTGGCCTGAAGATACAGAAGATTTAAAACGTTATTATCCTACAAGTACAATGGTTACAGGTTACGATATCATTTTCTTCTGGGTTGCGAGAATGGCTTTCCAAGCACGTCACTTCACAAAACAAAGACCATTTAAAGATGTCTTAATCCATGGCTTAATTCGTGATGCTCAAGGAAGAAAGATGTCTAAATCATTAGGTAACGGTATTGATCCAATGGATGTAATCGATAAATATGGTGTAGATGCCTTAAGATTCTTCTTAACAACAAATAGTACTCCTGGTCAAGATATGCGTTATATTGAAGATAAAGTTGAAGCTTCATGGAACTTTATTAATAAACTATGGAATGCTTCTAGATTTGTTCTTATGAACTTGCCTGAAGATATGGATTATAGCGATATTTCTCTAGAAAATCTATCTGAAGCAGATACTTGGATTTTAGCTAAGTTAAATGAAACAATTAAACATGTAACAGAAAATAATGAAAAGTATGAATTTGCTTTAGTAGGTAATGAATTATATCAATTTGTATGGGATAGCTTCTGTAGTTGGTATATTGAAATGAGTAAAGCTAGTTTATCTAGTGATAATGAAAAAGTAGTAAAAGCTGCTCAATCAACATTACTTTATACATTAACTTCTATTTTGAAACTACTATCTCCATTCATGCCATTTGTTTGCGAAGAAATCTATCAATCATTACCTCATGAAAAAGAAAGTATTTGCTTAGAATCTTGGCCTCTAGAAAATAAGAGTATTGCTAGTGATAATTTAGCTGAAATGGATATGTTAATTAGCATGATTCAAAAGGTACGTGAAGTAAAACGTATTAATAACTTAAAACCAAGTGCTCCATTAACATTAATGGCAAAAGATTTAAATGGTAATGTTATTGAACCAAAAGAAAGCTTAAAAGCAATGTTAACAAAGATGGCTAAAGCTACTTGGGAAAATAATCTAGAAGGAGATTTAACAGTTGAAACGGTTCAAGGTGGTACAATCTATATTCCTTCTAATGAATTGTTAGACAAAGAAACAGAAATTGCTAAATTAACTGCTGATAAAGAACGTTTAGAAAAGGAAATTCAAAGAGGTAAAGGTATTTTATCAAATGCTGGATTCTTAGCTAAAGCGCCAGCAGCTAAAGTAGAAGCAGAAAAGAATAAACTCGCTGATTATGAAAAACAATATGAAGCAGTTATGACAAGATTAAATAGCTTACAAGGTTAATTTTGAAAAGGTGGCTAATGCCACTTTTTTTATACAAAATTAATCAATTATCAAAGATTTAAAAGATAGATAAAGACAGGTTTATGCTATTATGAATATGTACAAAGGCTTTATTAGGAGAAAAAAGTATGAGTAAAGATAACAACAATCATACTGTAGCGAAAGCTGTAGCAGCTACAGCAGTAACCGTTACAGGAGCATATGCAACAGCAAGTTATGCAATATTTAATCGTATCTTTCGATTAGATGAAAATAGTAGTTTATTTAGAGATGAAAGTACTTCTTATCAAGATGAAACAAGTAATGAATGGTTTTTATCGAGTAGAAGACATGATGATTTTATTGTTTCCTTTGATGGACTAGATTTACATGCAATTCGTATAGAAAATCATCCTGAAAGTAATAAATGGGTGATTGTAGAACATCCATATCGTTCTAGTGCTTTAAATATGAAAAAAATTGCATATGAATTTGATCGAAGGGGATATAACGTTTTTATTCCTGATCAAAGAGGATCTGGATTATCTAAAGGAAAATATACAAGCTTAGGGTGGACGGAACACTATGATTTAATCAATTGGATTAACTTACTAGTAAACAAATATTCTAATTCTGAAATTGTATTATATGGCTCTTCAACGGGAGCAAATGCAATCATGAATTGTTCTGGAGATTTTGTACCTAAGAATATTAAATGTGGCATTATCGATACTGGATTTGTATCACAAGATGCAATTATATCTAAATTTATTGAAAGAAAAACGAATGTGAATGGAGATATATTCTTATTTGGAATCAATTTCTTTGTAAAGCAAATCCTTCATTTCTCATTACAAGATGCAAACCCTATACATCAATTAGAGAATGCACATTTCCCAATGTTATTTATCCATGATAAGAGTAATGAATATATTTCGGACCGTGAAGCTTATAATGCTTTCTATGCTTGTAGTAGTAAAAAAGATATTTATTTTTACAAAAAATCAGATGATAATCTTGAAAAGTTAAATAAAGTATTTAATTTTGCAGAATCATTATAAAAATAGGTAATTTTAAGAAGACATAAAAAAATTCGCTTAGTTCACCCAAAGTGGGCTTAAAGATTACTGTGCGATTTAAAAATCTT
>CAVAZS010000057.1:0-14423 GCA_963593385.1 Lachnospiraceae bacterium
ATCTGTTGCGGCCGTTAAGATTCCTTTATTTATAGCCGTAGCTGCTATACTTCTTGCGTCCATTAATGCAACAGAAGCACTTTGTCCTTCATTAGGTTTACTACCTTCTCTATTCGGAAAGTTTCTTGTTGTATGTCGTATGGATAATTCTTTATTTGCTGGCGTATCCCCTGCACCAAAACAAGGACCACAGAAAGCTTCTCTAAAGATTGCACCAGTTGAAACAATATCACTTATCGCTCCTTCTTTAGCTAAAGCTTTATAAACTGGCATTGAATCAGGATAAATAGATAATCTAAATTCTTCATTTCCTAAATCACCATCTTTTAAAATATCTCTAGCTGCGCAAATATTGCCATATGTACCACCAGAACATCCTGCAATAATCGCTTGATCAACACGAATATTTCCATCATGATCAATTTTATCAACCAAGTTTAGATTTGTTCTTTCATCTACTTCTTTTAAATATTTGTATGGATCTTTTTTTAGTTCATTGATTGAAACAGCATAACTAGGATGGCTTGGTAAAGCAATCATTGATTCAATTTCATCTAAATTTAAATCAATACATTTGTCGTAATATGCACCATTTACAGCACTTAATTCGTAATAGTCATTTCCACGATGATGTTTTTCATAATACTCTTTTGTTTTATCATCACTTTCCCAAATACTACTTAAACAAGTCGTTTCTGTAGTCATTACATCTATAGCGTTTCTTGTTTCTTGGGATAAATTACTAATACCTGGACCAACAAACTCCATAACTCTATTCTTCACAAAGCCATCATGATAAGTTTCTTTACATAAACTAAGTGCGACATCATGTGGGCCAATACCAGGCTTTAATTTACCATGTAGATAAACTAAAACTACTTCTGGTCTTTTTATGTCATAAGTCTTTGATAAAAGTTGTTTAGCGATTTCTCCTCCACCTTCACCAATTGCTAAAGTACCAAGAGCACCATATCTAGTATGAGAATCAGAGCCTAGAATCATTCCACCACTTTTTGTCATCATTTCTCGATTATAAGAATGGATTACTGCCATATTAGGTGGCACATAGATACCACCATATTTATGTGCACAAGATAAAGCAAACATATGATCATCTTCATTGATTGTTCCACCTACTGCACACAATGTGTTGTGACAATTTGTTAGAACATAAGGAACCGGAAACTTTTTCAAACCAGATGCACGTGCTGTTTGAATTACACCAACATAAGTAATATCATGACTAGTTAAAGAATCAAATTTAATATGTAAGATATCTTTATCACTATGATTATCATGCTTATCTAATATTTGATAAGCTAAAGTTTTCTTTTTACCTTCTTCAATATCTAAAGTTTCATCTTGGATATACTTTCCATCAAGATAAAATACACCACTATTTATTTTCTTCATAAATCACCTTGCAAACAGCACTAGTAAATTCACTACAAGTTGCATTACCACCAATATCCACTGTAGTATGTTTTCCTTCTTTAATTACTTGATATAAAGATTGTTTTAAAATGTCCGCTTTATCTTTCATGCCATTATCATTTAGTAACATCGCAAATGATAAAAGTAATGCCGTAGGATTCGCTAAATCTTTACCAGCAATATCTGGTGCTGAACCATGTACCGCTTCATAAATTTTAATATTTTCACCAATATTTACGCTTGGCGCAAAGCCTAATCCACCAACAAGTCCTGCACATAAATCAGAAATAATATCACCATATAAGTTTGAAGCTACAAGCACATCAAACTTACTTGGATCAGTTACTAATTTCATACATAAAGCATCGATAATCACACTATCACTTTCAATAGTTGGATATTCTTTACTGACTTCATTAAACACATCTAGGAATAAACCGTCCGATAGTTTCATAATATTTGCTTTATGTACACAAGTTACTTTCTTTTTGTTATTTTTTACAGCATAATCAAAGGCAAATCTTATGATTCTTTCACTAGCTTTTCTTGTGATGATTTTTATACTATGGGCAGTATCTTTATCATACATATACTCAACACCCTTATATAAATCCTCACTATTTTCTCTAACAATTGTTAAATCAACATTTTCGTATCTTGTCTCTACACCTTCAATAGATGTTAAAGGTCTTAAGTTAGTGTATAAATTAAAATGTTGTCTAAGTAAAACATTAATAGAACGGAAACCTTTACCAATAGGAGTCGCAGTTGGTCCTTTAAGACATAATCCATTTTCTTTAATTGCGTCTAATAGACCATCTTCTAACAATTTTCCACTTTCTTCAAAATAACTAGCTCCTGCATTATATGTTTCAAATTCAATACCTGTATTTAAAACTTTAGATACTTCTATAACTGATTGTGATACTTCTTTTCCAATTCCATCGCCTGGTACTAATATAACTTTCATATCATTTACCCCTTTCGAATATTGTATACCTATTTTTTTATTTGTCTTTTCATTTATAATTAACCTTATATTTTATGAGGTGTGTGTATGATATATCCTGATGTTGCTGACCTAACAAAAGAAGATTTAAGTGCTTTATGTGAAGAATATCGTAGTCATAATTTTATTAATCCAGAAATATCCGAAAAACTTGGTGTAAAACGAGGATTAAGAAATCCTGATGGTACAGGTGTTTTAGCAGGTTTAACAAATATTTGTGATGTTGTGGGATATAAAAAAGAGAATGATAAAATCATTCCTATTGATGGAAAGCTAATCTACCGTGGTATTGATTTAGAAGATATCGTCGCTGAAGCAATCAAAAGTGATAGATTCTTATTTGAAGAAGTAGTATGGCTATTATTATTTGGAACACTGCCTAACGAGAAAACATTAAACCATTTTCACAATATCTTAGAAAGTCATAGAGAACTTCCTGATGGCTTCGCTGAAACAATGATTATGGCTGCACCTTCTCCTAATCTTATGAATAAGATGGCAAGAAGTGTTTTAGCAATGTATTCCTATGATGAAGATGCTGAAGATACTTCTTTAGAAAACATTATTAAGCAATCAATCAATTTAATTGCAGAGCTTCCAACAATGATGGTTTATGCATATCAAACAAAAAAACATGCTTTTGACCATGAATCACTTTATTTTCATTATCCAAAGCCAGGCTTATCTAGTGCTGAAAATATCTTAGCAATGTATAGAGTAGACCAAAAATATACAAAAGAAGAAGCTCACTTATTAGATTTATGTATGGTAGTACATGCTGACCATGGTGGTGGTAATAACTCAGCTTTTTCTTCTAGAGTCTTATCTTCAACTGGTACAGATACTTATTCTGCTATTGCGGCCGCAATATTATCGTTAAAAGGGCCAAAACATGGTGGAGCAAATCTTCTCGTCATGAAACAATTAGATGAAATACTAGCGAATGTTCATGATGTTAACGACGATGAAGAAATGCTAGCTTTCTTAAAAAAGATTATTGATAAAGAAGTATGTGATCATTCAGGATTAGTCTATGGCATGGGACATGCAGTATATACATTAAGTGATCCTCGTGCACAAATACTTAAGAAACAATCAAAAAATTTAGCCTATCAAAAAGGTTTCAAGAGAGAATATGATGCATTATGTCAAATTGAGAAACTAACACCGGTTGCCTTTAAGAAATTTAAAGGTTCTGACAAGATAGTATGTGCTAATGTCGATTTATTCTCAGGCCTAGTATATAGAATGCTAGGCCTAGCACCTGAATTATTTACCCCAATCTTTGCGATAAGTAGAGTAGCTGGTTGGTGTGCGCACCGTATGGAAGAAGTAGAATTCGCTAATAGAATCATTAGACCGGCATATAAATATGTTGGTGAACAAAACAAAGAATATATCCCAATAGAAAAAAGATAACAGGCTGTCACAATAACAGCCTGTTATTTTAATATATTTATTTTATTTGCTCATTACACGATGGCATCTTGGGCATAAGCCATTTTCATCAGCTTCTTCACTATAGTTCCAACATCTTGGGCACTTTGTACCAGATGCTTTTAAGATAGAAACTTTAGTTTCACTAGCTTCTTGTAGTGTAGCTTTAGAAACAATTAACCATTGTGCTACATCTTCACCAAGAGTTCCTTCTAGTAATTCTTTATCTGCTTTTGTGCATTCAATTACCGCATGAGCTTCTTGTGCAGTACCAATTTCTTTAGCACTTCTACTTTCTTCTAGAGCTTTCATTGTTACATCTCTAACATTTAGAAGTGTAGCAAAAGTTTCTTTTAGACTAGCTTCATTTTCATAACTCTTAACTTCTGGGAAGTGGCAATAATGAACTGATTCTGCTTCGTCATTATTGAAGTGAGACCATACTTCTTCAGTTGTATAGCATAGGAATGGTGCCCATAACTTCACTAAAGTATCAGCACATGTCCAATATACAGTTTGAACTTGTCTTCTTCTTGTATCATCTAAGGCATCACAATAAAGAATATCTTTTGTAAAGTCACAATAGTAAGAAGATAATTCAACAACCATGAAGTTTGTTAATACTTTAGACGCATCAACGTAATCATATTCTTCTACATCTTTTCTTACTTCTTTAACAACATCATTTAATTTTACTAAGATATATTGATCAACTGATGTTAAGTTCTCATAAGAAAGCATATCTTTCTTTGGATCAAAATCTTCAGCATTTACATTACCTAATAAGAATCTAAATGTATTTCTAATCTTACGATATTGATCAGATACTTGTTTAATGTTGTCTTTACCAAGTTTTAAGTCTTCCTTGAAGTCACTAGTCATTGCCCAAAGTCTGAATACATCTGCACCATTTGTATTGATAATGTCTAATGGATTCACAACATTACCTACAGATTTACTCATCTTTTCACCCTTAGAGTCTACAACATAACCATGAGATAATACTTCTTTATATGGAGCTGTACCATTTACTGCAGTAGATACGATTAATGATGAGTTAAACCAACCTCTATATTGGTCACTACCTTCAAAGTAGATATCACATGGATAATCATATCCTCTAGCGCTTAATTCATTCCAAGATGAACCTGAATCAAACCATACGTCCATGATATCTTTTTCTTTTGTATAGTTGCCATTAGGTGATTTTTCATTTGTATATCCTTCAGGTAATAATTCTTTAGCGTCATGTTCGAACCAATAGTTAGAACCATATTTTTCAAATAAATCAGCTACATGGTTGAATACTTCAAGTTCCATGATTGGTGAACCATCTTCGTTATAGATAATAGGAATTGGAACACCCCATAGTCTTTGTCTAGAAATACACCAATCACCACGATCCGCAATCATGTTATGCATTCTCTTTTGGCCAAATGAGTTATGCCATTTAATCTTGTTGTCGATTTCATCAAGTAATTGTGGTTTTAATTTATCAATAGAACAGAACCATTGTTTAACAGCTCTAAAGATAACTTTCTTTTTCAAACGGTCATCATGAGGATAACTGTGAGTAATATTTTCGACAGCTAATAAACAGCCTTGTTCATTCATATCATGAATAATTGCTTTTGAGCAATCTTCAAAGAACATGCCTTTATATTTACCAGCTTCTTCATTCATATTACCTTGATAATCAACTGTATTGATTGGAGCAAGACCATATTTAGCACAAACTAGATAGTCATCTAAACCATGACCACCAGCTGTATGAACTACACCAGTACCATCTTCATCAGTAACGTGATTACCTAGTAATGTTGGGCAATCTTTGTCTAATACAACATGATGATATGTAATACCTTCAAGTTCTTTACCTTTAAATGTTCTTAGAACGCCTTTATTTTCTAAATTGAATTTAGCTAATAATTTATCTACAAACTTTTCTAATACAACTAACTTACCTTTTTCTGTTTGTACTTCAGCATAAATTAAATCTGGATTTAAAGATACAGCTTCATTTGATGGAATAGTCCAAGGAGTTGTTGTCCAAATAACATAATAGTCATCACTATCTAATACACCTTTACCATCCGCGATTTGGAAAGCTAAGTAAATAGTAGCGTCTTTTACATCTTTATAAACAATTTCAGAGTCAGCTACTGCTGTTTCATTAAATGGTGACCAATAAACAGGTTTTAAGCCTTGGAAAATCATTCCTTCACTAGCCATCTTACCAAATGTACGTACTTGTCTAGCTTCAAATTCAGGTAATAGTGTGATATATGGATGATTATAATCCGCAACTTGTCCTAAACGTTTTTCTGTTTCCATTTGTTGTGCGATTTGTTTTCTTGCATATTCTTCACACTTTTTACGGAATTCAGCACTAGACATAGATTTACGGTCAACACCTAATTTTTGAATTGCATTTTCAATAGGTAAACCATGTGTATCCCAACCAGGGAAGAATGGTGTATAGTAACCACTCATTGCATGACTTCTAACAATAAAGTCCTTAATAACACGGTTCATTGCTGTTCCTGCATGTAAGTTACCATTGGCATATGGTGGACCATCATGCAAAATAAATGCTTTTTCTCCTTTATGATGTTCTAGGATATTTTGATAATAATTGTGTTCTTCCCACTCTTTCAAAATACCTGGTTCTTTTTTTGCCAAATTACCACGCATTTCAAATGTAGTATTTGGCATGTGTAAAGTCTCTTTGTAATCCATTTTCAATCTCCTTATGCTATAAAAAAAGCATCCTTAAAATCTAAGGACGCTTTGTAAACGCGGTACCACCTTAGTTCATAATCTAAAAAAGACTATGCCCTCAACTCATATCTTATAACGCAAGATTTGCGAATGCTCACACGGTGATATCTGTTCATGACTTCATGTCTATTTACACCACCCATAGACTCTCTAATAATCCCTCATGACAGCATGTCCTGATCAACGCATTTTGTTTTCAGCTTCTTTTAACCAACCTAAATCAGGCATCTTAGGTAGTTCAAATTCTTCAAGTTCTTGTACTAAACCTTCTAGTTTAGTTTTTGTTGAACTCTTCACTACATTTGCATCACTATATAGTCTCGATAATTCCACAAGAATTTCACGAGCAGTATAAAGTGATTGCCTAATAATCATATCAGCGTTATTTTGCGCTGTATCAATGATTTCATTGGCTTCACGAAGCGATAATCTGGCAATATTTTCAGCAGCTTGTTTTTCAGCATCCATAGAATTTTGAAGATTACGATATTTTTCATTTAATGCTTGGATATCGCTATATGCTTTTGTTAAGCGATCTTCATAAATTCTGAGTTTTTTCTCAAGTTCTTCTACTTCTGCAGCATATTTGTCAATAGAGTCATCAACCGCAAAGCGATCATAACCATTTTTCATTACACGAAATGTTGGCTTTGGTGAACTCATATTGACCCTCTCAAATACTTTCCAGAAATTCTACTACAATCCTATCCTTTTTAGTCTTATGTACGCTTCCAGTATAGCGAAAACGTCCTTTTCCACGAATAGAAATTGTACAGTTATTATTGCACAATTCGTCAGGCTCGACAAGCGTCACATGATTTACCTGCACTAATCCTTGCGTAATCATATGCTTTGCGTCTGTACGACTAATATGTGCAAGAGAAGCGACAATTGCATCTAGTCTTAAACTCGATACAATTGCGGTTACTTTTTTATATTGAAACTTTTGCTCAGGATGATCTTCTATTAAATAAAATGATACGTTTAGATTAGAAATACGAATCAAGTTATCAATCAAGAATTCAGCCATTAAGCTCGATGTATAAATATAAATATGATTTTCTTCTATCCAAAAATCGCCAAAGCTATGTCGATCAATTTGTAAATGCATTAAAGCACCTAATATATCTCTATGACTGATCTTACGAAATCTTTGGTCAATGTCTGCTTGTAAGCATACAATATCAGAAAAGCCATCCTCCTCATCAGAAAGAAAGATAGCTTTTTTCTTTAAAGCATTTTCATAGCCACCATCATATCTTAATAATGGTCCTTCTTTGAATTCCGTTTGTGCAATTGCTAATTCTTCTTCATTCAAAAAGAATGACTCAATATGACGATTTTGCCGTTCACTTTGCCTTTGTAAATCTTTTAAGCGAACAAGGATAGGAAAATCCTCTTGATTATTCATCACCGCTGTCTAATGAAATTTCACCATCTACACCAATTGATCTAGGTGAGCATAAAATTACATTATGACCAATTTTTTGTATTTTACCATCTAGAGCAAATACAGCTCCAGCTAAGAAATCAATTGTGCGTTGTGCATAATCTCTTTGTAAACGATGAAGATTAACAACACATGCTCTTCTTTGCTTTAAATGTGTAGCGATTTCTTCTGCTTCTTCAAATGTACGAGGTTCAAACAACATCATCTTAGTATCTTGATTAACAGAATTCTTTACTTTTGTATTTTTTACTGTTTCATAAGAACTAATTGGTTTTGTCTCAGGTTGAGTATATTCTTCTTCCTCTTCTTCCTCTTCTTCGTCATCAACTGGCGCAACAAAGCCTAGAAGTTTATCTTTTATTCCCATGACGATACCTCCCAAAAACATTCACATTATAGCATTGTCACTATTGTTTCGCAAACTTTGCACTAAAAAGACTTTAGCACTTCATCATTTAAATTCAAAATGATTTTTTCTGCTAAATTAACAGCATTTTGATAATCATCTAAAGTTGTAAAGCAATTTGAACTATGAATATAACGTACAGGAACACCAATAACAATGCAAGGAACTCCTTCCATATGGATTTTACCTGCATCTGTTCCTCCTCCACTTCTTACACTTTCTTGGCAAGGAATGTTATATTTTTTCGCAATATCTAGCGCAAACTTTTGGAAACGTGGACTTGTAATCATTGAAACATCAAAATGTCTTAACATAGGTCCTTTATATAAAGCTGCTTGTACAAGATAAGGTTCTTGGAATGTATCATCTGCTGGGCATCCCTCAAAACAAATCATGATATCTGGTTGTAATGCTTTATAGTTAGCATATACTCCACGCTCACCAACTTCTTCTTGGCTAGAGAAAGCACCTTGTACAACACAATTTAAATCTTGTTTAGCAACTCTTTTAATTGTTTCAATCTCTGCTGCAACACCTATACGACAATCAAAAGCTTTTCCTGAGAATAAATGTTTTTTCTCGTTATAAGTACATGTAATATCAGGAGCAGCTGGTGAAGCAATACCTACACAATAATCATTTATTGTTTCTGTATCACTTGTACTACCACAATCTAAAACCATATTTTCTACAGCAGGTGCCATATTCTTTTCGGCAGCACTTGCAAAATGAGGTGGTTTAGCAGTTACAATACTTTTTACAAATTCACCATTTTTATTCTTAATACGAAATGCAGAACTAGGAAAGTTTGTTGGCATCCATCCCCCAACTGGTAAAAAACGCATTGTACCATTAGGCTTAACTGCTTGAACCATAATACCTACTTCATCAAGATGAGCATCAAGCATAACTTTTGGCCCTTTACCATTTGGATTTACTACCATACGAACATTACGCATATGGTCTTCAACGCAATCAAATTCACTTAATTCTTCTTTAACAATTTTCGCTACATCATCCTCAAAGCCACTAACACCAAAAGCATTACTTAGGGCTTTGATTCTTTCTATTTCATTCATTAGCCTTTTAGACCTTCTTCTTGACGTTGCATATTTTCTACAACAACATCGTAAATATCACCAATAGATTGACCATATTCTAGTACTAACCAAGGTTCATTTGTATGAAAATGAATTTTAATTAAAGTATCATCACCTACTACTAGTAAGCAATCACCTTTAAAGTGTTCAAGAATATAATCGTGAATTGTATCTTCGGAAAGATCGTGTCCATCAATTAATAATTGTGTATCAAATTTAAATTCTAATTGTTCCATTTCTATATCCTCCAGAACAAAGAAATTATAACACTAAAAATTTTATTTATGGAAAATGAGGATTTGCCCTATTTTTTGCGAATACATATATATGGAGGATATTCAAATGAATACATTAATTACTTTAAAAGACATTACAACTGAATTAGAGAAAGGCATTCGTAATCTTTATGATAATGAAGCCTATCGTTCCTACTTAGAGACTATGTCTCGATTCCATCACTATAGCTATCGAAATACGTTATTGATTTGGTTACAAAATCCTAAAGCTAGTTATGTAGCTGGGTATAAGGCATGGATGACACAATTTAATCGTTATGTAAAAAAAGGTGAAAAAGGAATACGTATCTTTGCGCCAATTAAGGCAAAACAAAACCCTGATGAAGATGAAGAAATAATTTCTTATAAAGCCATCACTGTATTTGATGTGAGTCAAACAGAAGGTAGTGATTTACCAATAGGATTCACAAAACAATTACTTGGTGAAATTGAAAATGACGATAAATATATCGAAGCTCTAATGCAAATATCTCCAGTTCCTGTTCGTTTTCACCCTTTAGAAGAAACAATAGGAGGTTATTATGCCGTAAAAGAAAAAGAGATTGTCATTAATTCGACACTCTCTTCGATGCAAAAAGTTAAAAGTTTAATTCATGAAATTACACATGCTTTATTGCATACACCAGAAGATGGTAAAGCAATTGTCGATATCCATACAAGAGAAGTAGAAGCAGAAAGTGTAGCTTATACTGTCTTAAAACACTATGGATATGATACTAGCGATTACTCTTTTGGTTATATTGCGGATTGGAGTAAATCCAAAGCATTAGATGAATTCAAGAATTCTATTAATAGAATTGTTTCCACTTCTGATTTTATTATTCAGAAAATAGATACAATACTAGGCAATTAGATTCTTTTCTCTAAGAATTTTTTCTAATCGCTCTACTCCTTCAAATACCAATTTATCGCAATGTGCTTTACGTTCTATACCTAAAGAATGGCTCTTACGAAGTAATTCTGCACAAGTAGTAAAACCTTCATGATTTTTCTTAAAGTCTAGTAAGAAGGCATTTACAGTAGCTTGATCATCAATACCAAATAAACCTAAAACCATTAAGCTACCTGTAATTACACCACAAGTAGAAGCCATTTTCATACCTTGTCCAAAATTAGATGTAATGCGCATTGCGGTATCTTTATCAATACTTGCTTCTTCATAAAAAGATAAAACAATACTTTCAGCACAATTGTGATGTTTATCAATATCTTTTCTTAGTTCTATAGCACGGTCTAAATAAATACTCATTCTTCTTCACCCTCTTTAAATGCATCTCTCTTAATCAAATAAATAATGAAGATAAGTAGTGGAATCATAGAGATTACACCAGGTAAAGATGGTCCTAAGATATGTCCCTTTGGATAATTTAAAGTAAATTGTAAAGCAAATGGTTCAATTGCCGCAAAAGTACCATGTGCTAGACCTGGGACATAAATTGTTTCTGTTTTCATATGTAGCCAAGTAAAGAACATACTTAATAAAATGTAATAAACACAAAGTGTAAGTATACCTGTAATAGGAGCACCAAAGTAATCTGTTCCAAAATCATGACCGTGGATAATTAATGGTGCATACCAAACACCCCAAACTAGACCACAAATTACCATTGCCTTAAATACACCTTTTTTCTTTTCTAATAGTGGAATGAAATAAGAATGCCATCCAATTTCACCACCAATTCCTTCAATAGCAGAAATGATTGGTCCTGTGATAAAAGCTGATAAAAACGCTGAAGTTTTAATTGCTCCAGTTCCTGTATGAAGATAATGGAACTGAGGATCAAAATTTCCCGGGAAAATAACAAAATACAGGATTGCACCTAAAATTGTTAATACAAGTGGTAATACCCAAGCTAGGACAACATATTTAATATCCTTTTTTCCAGGTAATGCCCAACGAATGCCACAAGATTTAGTTTCCATATGAAAATGTTGTGCAAGAATTACACCAAGTAATGGCATAAATGTACTTAATATAATAATCATTTCACCTAGTTCTTCATTTTCGTTACTTTCTAGATGTAAGCCTAAAAATTGTAAAGCCCATCCTGCAATAAAAGATACGATTAAGAATGTAGTGATTTTTTTACGTATTGCTATTTGTTCTGTATCCATTTTAACTATCCCCCAATAAACATACGAAAAGAATTATATTGAAATTCATTTTTTAGTTCAAGATGAAACGTTATAAGTCTTTTGGTAAAGCTAAATATCCTGAATGAGAAATCATATAACTAGCCCCATGACTTGCTCGTTTTACACTGTCAACTAATGAATATCCTCTTATATAAGACGCAATAAATATACCGTTAAAAGCATCACCAGCACCAATTGTATGAATCGGTTTAACTTTTTCACATTCGATAATTTCTTCATGCTCATTGTGAATTAGATATATTGGTTCACCACCATTCCTAGCGATAATGATTTTATCTCTAGAAAATGCATGAATTGCGTCAATCATATTTTCTTTATTTGTTAGTGGCAAAAATTCATCTTCACCACTTCCAACAATAATATCTGCAAGTTCTGTATATAGCTTGTAATAATGCTTTCTTTCTTCACTATATCCATATGTTTCTATACGCATATTCAGATCAAACATAAAAATTGAATTTGTCTTTTCTTTTAGCGTAGAAATAAAGTCATATATTGATTGCATTGTCTCAATATCATTGTTTAATACCATGCCACCAGTAAAGACTAAATAATCTTCAATCGGTATAGTTTCAAAACTATCTTTTTTAAAATGAGGCACATCTGCATGTGGTGGCATCCATGGAAATATCACTCTACTTCCATCTTCTTCAACTACCGCAACACAAACCATAGTCCCATTATCTCGTGTTTTAGAATAAGACATATCCACATGCATATTTATCATTTCTTGTTTTAAGAAATCACCAATATTATCTTTACATAGATCAGTCACAAAATAAGGATTCATGTCTAACATTCCTAGTACTCTAGCAGTATTTGCTACAGAACCTCCACCTTGAAAAGTCACACAACACGGATCATTAGAATCAATATTTTTATTTTCTATTTTTTGTTTTGCTTTGCCATAAGGAAGTAACAAGTCAGCGTTTAAGTCGCCAATACATAGTATTTTCATAATGCTTCCCTAACGATACGACAAAATTCTTTTACTTTTTCAGCATCTTTTGCGACAATTTTACCGTTTTCTAAAATACTTGTTTTTGTCAAAGAGTCCACACCCCAAGGATGTAATTCATCAATGACTTTTTGTACATTTTCTACTCCAAGTCCTCCAGCAACTATTACAGGAATATTTACTGATTGAATAATTTCTTTATCAATATTCCAATCATGTGTTACACCAGCAGCACCAATGCCTTTTACTTTTTCACTTACGCTATCTAGTAATAGATAGTCCGCATATTCTGCTATACGTTTTGCTTCAACTATAGATTCTTTCCCTGTAATTCCTACTGCTTCCATGAGTTCTACATTAGGAAATCTTTCTCTAAGATGTTCTCTAAAAGAAATACTTCCAACAAATCCAGCACAAAGATGTAAAACATTAGGTCTTAAATATTCCACTTGATGAAAGATTTCTTCTTCATTTCTTCCAACGCTAATTAAAATACTTGTACATTTCTCGTCTAGTAATCTAAATATTTCATAAGCATCTTTTTCTTTTACTTCGCAAGGAAATTCACCACTTCTTTCAGACGCAAGAACACCTATTCGATCAGCACCAGCTTCTAAACATATTTTTGCGTCTTCTATACTTTGCATTGAATATATTTGTGATTTCATATATTTCACCTTAATTATCGCTTCTAGCAAAAGCATTTTTCATATGATTGCTCGCTTCAAATAAAACTTTATCTAATACATTATCTGTTTCTTCTTTTAGCATATCGACAATTTCTTGATTTGCTTTAGCAATTAACTCACTAGCATTATTACCTTGTCCAATTAAATCTTCATAGCGATGAATGATTTCCATTCCTTTAGCTTCGATTAATTGTTGATAACGTTCAATATGTACAATGGAATATCCATAAGACGCATCAGTTAGTGCTCCAATCAAACGATTAGCCCAATAAAAACTTTCTGTAGATACTTTCTTTGTTGTATTTGCTAAATAATCAGGAACTTCATCCATATGCGCTAATAATGGAACCATCGCATTAAAAGCATTTGATCCTTCCGCTATCCACTCTATTGCTTGTAATTCTTTTGGTTTATCTTTTCTTAATTGAATTAATGCAACAAAACTATTACGGTTGATTCCAATTGTTCTATATTTTCCTTTTAATTCACTGTGATTATGACTTCCATAAGGATCATATACTGTATTTTGATAATGTGATGAAAGAATATATTTAATATCACTAGGTGTAATTTTACGTTCAGGAACTAAGCACCAAGGTAATTCATCACTTTCTGGTGAATATTTACCATGAGGATTATCCCAATCATATGTAGTAGGATTAAAATATCTTCCCATATACCAAGCTCTAGGTGTGTTATATACATG
>CAVAZS010000058.1:0-14410 GCA_963593385.1 Lachnospiraceae bacterium
ATTTAAACATACATTTTTATGACAGAGCTCTGCATGCATTTGGTGTAGAGCTTTTATGATAGAATAAAACCATGGAAGACAAATATATTTATTCAACATCGGATATTTCACAATTTTATGATTTGACTCCTAAAGGTCTTGCGTATTATGAAGAACAAGGAATTATTCATCCTAAAAGAAAAGAAGATAGTTCCTATCGTATATTTACATTAGAAGATTGTTATAGCTTGTATCATTCGAAGCTATATAAAAATAGTGGCTTAACACTTAAAGAAATGGTTAATATTGAGAAAAATGGTTCTTTAGATGAAATAGTAGAAACACTAAACCATTCAGCAGAAAATGAATTAAAGCGCATTAAAATAGAAACAAGAATACAAGAAAGAGTATTAGAGATAACACAAGAACTAGCTAACTATCAAAAGTATGGTCAATCTTTTGAAGTGGTTATGAGAGAAGAATTCTACCGCTTGTTTGTACGTACATTTGATTTTCACCATGTGACGGATAAAAAGTCTTCTAACGAATTTGCAAAATGGAACAAATATATTCCGATTTGTACTGCTTCCTTACTTTATACAAAAGAAAAATTGTTGAGTCATGATCAAGCAATGAATGTAAATATTGCGAATATTATTTCTGCTAAGGATTTAGAATTCCTTGGTTTAGAGAAAACTAGCAATGTGACTTGTTACGCACCATGTAAATGCATTAAAACAATTATTCATGGTAATGCAAATGATATTGACTCAAAATTATGGTTAGAAGAATCTTTATGGTATATTAATCAAAAGGGATATGTATTAGATGGGGATGTATTAACAAGTATGTTACTTGTGACGGGTGAAAAAGATCAGAAAACACGATATGATATTGCTTGGTTCCCAATAAAATAGAAGGAAATAGTTATGAACAAAAAGGGGTTTACATTAGCTGAATTATTGATAGTTGTAGCGATTATTGCAGTACTTGTTGGTATTTCTATACCTATTTTTTCTTCACAATTAGAGAAAGCTCGTGAAGCAACAGATGCTGCAAATATTCGTAGTAAATATGCTGAGATGATGACAAGTATTATCACTAATGAAAATACTAGTAATACCTATACTGTTTCTTTAAAGCAACAACAAGATAATTGGCAAAATCATTTTGATTTTCCTGCTACAGAAATTGGAGTGCCTAAAAAGGGAGGAACTGCTATTTTAGAATATAAAGATAATGTTGCCTATATTAATTATGGTAATAGTGATTCTTCTGATAATAAAGATTCTGGTACAACATCGGATGTAAAAAATAAAGCTGTCAAATATCCTACTACAATTAGTGATAAACAAAGAACGAGTACAGGAACATTATATGAGTATAATGGTAGCTATTTTATCGCAACTAAAGATGGTGAAATGGATGAAGTTCCAGAAGATAATAAACATGGATTATTTCAAGTGAATATCAATACAATTCATACGGTAGAAACAAAATCAGATGAAGCTCTCAGCAAAATAACAAATATTTCTAAGGGAGATATCATCTATATTGCGGATGAAAAAACATATTATGTATACTATGATACGAATGGAAAAGTTAAAGCAGAAAGTGACTTACAAGAAATAAAATAACAGAAGATTTTGTGTCTTCTGTTTTTAGATTAATCCATAATATTTACAAGCATAAGCAATACCATCATCTGTACAATCATGAGTAACAAATTCGGCGATTTTCTTTACTTCCTCATCGCCATTACCCATGACAACAGAATGTTTAACAACTTGTAACATGCTTAAATCATTCGTGCTATCACCAAAACACCAACAATTTTCTAATGGAATATTTAATTTGTTCGCAATTTGTATAACTGCTTCACCTTTAGAATACCCTTTTGGTACAACTTCTAAAAAGTTTTCTGAGCGTTCTATAAAATCTAGTTTATCCTGATATTTTTGAACAAACTCTTTTTCTCGATTGATCTCTGTTTGAAAAATACAAAACTTAGAAAATTTATAGTTAGGGTCATCGATATCAAATACTGGTGTATTTTGCAAAACACAAGTATGGTATAACTTTGTAACAGTAGGATGACCTACTTGTGAATAAAAAACATGTCCATAATGGCCTTCAAATACAACAGATAAGTTATATTTTTTTACATCTTCTATGATTTCTTTACAGAAAAATGAATCAAATTCAAAATACGATATCAATTGATGGTTGATTTCTAAATATGTTCCACATCCTAAAGCATATCCTGAAAAAGGATATTTAAGAATATAATCTGGAGTAAAGGATAAAGATCTGCCAGAGTTAATGAAAACATAATGCCCATTTTCTTTCAATTTATCTAATACATCTTTTTCTTCTTTTCTTATATCAGTTTGTCCAAAAGGAACTAATGTGTTATCAATATCAAAAAAACAAATAGCTTGCATAGATTTACCTCGACCTTGTAATGATAAAGGATTTGGATAGAAAAAAGAAGAACCGATTGATTCTTCTTTGTAAATAGATAAGTAGTTTTAATATTACTTATTAGAAGTGGAAGTGCTGCAATAATCATATAAATTTAATAAATAATCAGCACTTTCACGCCAAATTCCTGTCTCAAAATCAAATAGTGCGTCATATACTTTTGAATTTGCAAATAGATATAGAGCTTCTTCATAAGAGATGTTATCCCGAGTAGATAGCTCACTTATTGCGTCACGCATAATCTCAAGAGCGCAACTTTCTTTTTGTAAATCTGAAAAGTGATTATTTTGCATCTCCATAACGGTCACTCCTTATGAACTGTAAATGATTGATTGCTTCTTGGGTACGAAAACAAAATTGATCTTTTAATCGATTAGGTAAAAGCCTTTTGATTGTTTCTTCGTCAGCTTCTTTTGTTCCTGGTATTCCATAGTCTTCGCTAATATAACGCTGTAATGTACGAGCAGTTTGATCATCGGCTATTTTCCCACCGATAATATCGACGCTTTCGTATTTGCGTAACAGTTGTGGGAATAAGTCTAACTTTCGATTTGCGGCAACAAAATGTAACCATTCTATATTTGCTTCAGGAAAATAATATGCAAATAAATTTGGATCATAATTGAATTTATAGACAGATATTTGACCATCTTCTAACTTGAAGTTGTGATCTACATTCCCAATACGAATAGCTTTTTTTACAGAAAGTTGAACGTAATTATAAGCTTGTTCATAAGAAGAAGTTAGGTAAAAACCTTGACCAAAATCAAGACCACGAAGGCAACGACTTAAGTCTATTTTTTCAATGCTTGTATAGCTTCCATGATATAAAAAGATTCCATCATGCAATTCAATCATAACTGAACCCCTTTATTTTTTAATAAACTTTCAACATCTTGAAGTGCACAATCATAACTATTCAGATGCAAACTATCGTAACAATCAGAAATGAAATCTAAAATATTATATTTTTTGAATAAATCTGCACATTCTTTTGACGACATATTCCATTTTGTTTGTGCTTTTCGAAACACCCAACATTGCATATCAGCGATATCTAACTGTAGATTAGTCATGAAAGACTCCTCCTTTAATTGATAACTTAAGTATAACTGTTTTTGTTGTATTTACGAAATTCAAAGATTTAAATCAAATGAAAAAGAAGAACTGAATTATTCTTCTTTCTAAATAGATTCACTGGTTATCTTCTTTATCGAAAAATGCAAATGCAATACATCCTGGGCCTGCATATGTTCCAATAGCACTACCAATAGTTGTAATATCAAATTCACCTGTGAATTCAGTATATAAACTAGCACTATCTTCCTTATATTTATCTAATGGATGAGAATCATTACCTGTATAACCTAAGCAGAATGGTTCACTAAAGTTAATTGGGCCATGTTCTTGAACAAACTTAATTAACATGTTATTGCCTGTTTTAGAACCTCTAGCTTTACCAATAACTTCTATTGCACCATCTTTGAAACTAATTACAGGTTTAATGCCAATAATCATACCAGCAATAGCAGCTGCTGCAGATATTCTTCCACCTTTTCTTAGATATTCTAATGTATTTAGTAATGCGATGAAGTGAAGATGTTTTTTCGCTTCAATTAATTTTTCTGTTACTTCTTTTAAAGAATAACCTTCATCACGAAGTTTGATAGCTTTAAGTACTAATGCTTTTTCACCAATAGTTGCTAAATCTGAATCGACTATAGAAACTCTATCGCCAAAAGCGAGTGAAGCATTGATTGCACTTTGGTAACAACCAGATAATTTACTACTTACAGTAATAACTAAAATATCGTCACCGTTGTTGTATGCTTTTAGATATGCTTGTTCATAAACATATGGTGTAACTTGACTTGTTTTAGGAAGCTCATCACTTTCAATCATCTTTTCATAAAATTCTTTTGGAGTAATCGTTTGACCATCTAAGAATTCTTCTGTACCAAAACGAACAGTTAATGGCAAAACAGTAATGTTATATTTTTGTGCTTCTTCAGTTGTGATATCACTTGTTGAATCTGTAATAATTTGTATCATTTGTTATTCTCCTTGCTTAATTACTTCTTCTAAGTTTCCTGCTATTGCAGAAAGTACTTTATAAAAAATCTGTCTTTCGTTATCGTCTAGGTTATATCCTGCTTTTTGAACATAGTAATCAATCTTTGAATTGATAGATGTACATATTTCTTTTCCTTTTTCGGTTAAATTGATTTTTGAGGCATATTTTTGTGTGGAATGAGAAATTAATCCTTGTTCTAGCAAACCTTTTAATACCCGGGAAATATGTGCTTTATCAAAACCACTAGCCTTAGATAAGCTAGAAGCGGTTAAGCTACCTGTTGATTGATTTAAGATCATTAATATACGTACAGATGATCCTTTTAAATTAAAAGACTTCATTTCTTTTTCTTTAATCTTTTGAAGTGCTTTTTCAATTCTAGATATATCTGTATCTAAGTTTTCGTATCTTTTGTTCATGAAAAGTATTTTACAGGAATTTGTTGACTTGTCAACATCTTTATATTCGCACACATTAAATATTGTGTTTCATGATATAATCTCTACTATATAAATAGAGGTATAAATGAATAACGGTGTAAGAAAAATAACAGATGGTGCAATGATGTGTGCTATCGTTGGATTAATACTTGTAATCAATAGGCAATTTGCTGGTTTATTTGAAGAAATGTTTTTATTCTTCTTTCCATTACCTATGGTATTTTATAGTGCTAAATATGGGATGAAAGATTCATGGGTTGTTTTAGTCGCTATCGCATTATTAACAGCGATTATTGGTACGCCACAAACTATCTTTTATGTAGCAAGTGAATCTTTATTAGGATTAGTATATGGATCAGGAATACATGATAATAAAGATAGCCGTAAGCTAATGTTTTTGTCCATTGCGATTAGTGTTGTTGTAAATGTTATTACAACAATTATTTATGCAAGCTTTTTTGGATATGATTTAGGTGCTGAACTAACAGAATATGAAACAATCATTAATGGTGTGCTATCTGAAACAGGAATGACAATTTCTTCAACAGTAAATTTAAAACAAATGCTTACAACAGTATTACTTGTTTCGGTTGTATTAACAGGCATTTTACAAGGAATTATCACGCATGTATTCTCTAGATTATTATTAAAAAGATTACGTTTTACAATTCCACCTTCAACTCCACTTGCATTATATTATCCAAAAAAGTGGTCAGGATATGTAGGTTTATTAGGGTTAGTAGGCTATTACTATACAATTTATAATCCACTTAGTAATGAAGGTATACAAACATTAGTTCAAGGTGTATGTTTATGCGCGGTAGTTTATCTTTGCTTTATGGGCGCAATATGTTTAATTGTACAAGCAGGCTTAAGTAATCCAAAACTAGCAGGATTATTTGTGATTATATCGTTCTTTTTTGTGATGTTCTTTATGTTACCAATGGCTTTAGTTGGGTTTATGTATATTACAACAGAGTGGCATACGAGTATTTTAAGGAGAGCAGCTTATGCTAAAAAAGATAAATAGAGTTAGAAGAGCTTTAATTATTTTAGTATTTATTGAACTTGCGGTAATCATTGCTTTTTCAGTGCTAGGATATGATTTCTGGTACTTTATTTCTATTGCAATGGCAATTGTGCAAATTGTAATGTATATCTATTTGACTGATCGTTTCGATAAACTGAAAGAAGAACAAACAGTTGGTGTTAGAGAAATACTAGGAAATACAGCAAAAGATGCATATTTATATGGTGGCATTGGTATGGTTGCCTATGATGATAACCATGTGATTACTTGGATGAGTGATTTGTTTTATAATCGTGGAATTAATCGTGTTGGTAAGAAAGTACTTGTATGGATTCCAGAAGCAGAATCTTTAATCCATGGCGATAGTGATACAGCTGAAGTTCAACTTGATGAAAAAATATATGAAATCACAAAGAAAGAAGATGAACCAGTTTTATTCTTTAAAGATATTACAGAAAAACATAATTATGAATTAGCTTATGAAGATGAGCGACCTGTTATTGGTATGGCATCTCTTGATAATTATGAAGAAAGTACACAATATGAAGATGAAGCTGCAGTATCAAATATCAATGTTGCGGTAAGAACACCATTTACAGAATATTGTAAAGATCATGGAATCTTAGTAAGAAGAATTAACAATTACCGTTATCTATTAATTCTAAATGAAAAGATATTTAGTGATTTAGCAGCTGATCACTTTTCTATCTTAAATACAGTAAGAAAAGCAGCAGTTAAACAAGAAGTATCTATCACTTTATCTATGGCTTTTGCGATGGGGACAGATAACTATGGAATACTAGATGAAATGGTTATTAACCTTATGGATTTAGCACAAACTCGTGGTGGTGACCAAGTTGCTGTACAAAGAGCTGGTGAAGATGTGAAGTACTTTGGCGGCTCTAGTGAAGCAGTGGAAAAGAGAAGTAGAGTTCGTGTTAGAGTGATGGGTCACTCTTTAAGAGAATTAATTAGTAGAAGTTCAAACGTCATTATTGTTGGCCATAAGGAACAGGATTTCGATTGCATGGGTAGTGCATTAGGTGTTTCTTATTTCGCAAAAAAGATGCGTAAACAAGTATGTATTATTGAAAAAACAGGTGGCGTAGAAGCTAAATTAAAAGCAGTTCTAGATGCGAATAAAGAAGAATTAGCTAGTGAAGTATCATTTGTAACAGAAAATGAAGCGTTAAATCAACTTCATCCTAAGACACTTGTTATCATGGTAGACCATCATAATATTAAGCAATCTAATGGTGCTAAAGTATTAGAACAAGCTAAGAATATTGCGATTATCGATCACCATAGACGTAGTACAGATATGGGCGTTAAGCCAATATTTATGTATATTGAAGCTGGTGCTAGTAGTGCTTGTGAATTAATCACAGAATTAATTCCATATATATCTCATCATATTGAAATATCTGAATTAGACGCAACGATTATGTTAGCAGGTATGACAATTGATACAGGACACTTTGTGGTTAGAACTGGTGCGAGAACATATGATGCGGCTAGCTCTCTAAGAAGAATGGGTGCAGATCCTCAAAAAGTAAATGAATACTTAAAGGATACATATAGTGAATTCTCATTAAAATCAGCTATTATGGCAATGAGTAAAAACTATCCTCATCGTGTTATTATTACTCCTGTAAAAGGTAAGATCGTTACACGCTCATTAATGTCACAATGTGCTGATGCCTTATTACAGATTCAAAATGTGGACGCAGTATTTGTCATAGCATGTCCATCCGATGATCAAGTTGCGATTAGCGCGAGAAGTAATGGTAAAGTAAATGTACAGATGGTTATGGAAGCGTTACATGGTGGAGGTCACATGACAGCTGCCGCAATGCAAAGACCAAAGTGCAATATAGATGATTTAGAAAAAGAATTAGCCGATGCGCTAGAAAATTATTTTAAGGAGGTAGGAAAAGATGAAAGTGATTCTTAAAACTGATGTAAAAAAAGTTGGTAAAAAAGGTGATATTGTAGAAGTATCTGATGGTTATGGACGTAACTATTTAATTGCTAGAGGACTAGCAGTTGTTTCTACAGAAAAGAGTAGAGAAATTTTAGCGGAACAAAAACAAGCAGAAAAAGAAGAAGATGCTCGTTTAAAGAAAGAAGCTGAAGAACTAGCCAAAGAATTAGAAACAAAGAAATTTACATTCCATGTGAATTCTGGTGCTGAAGGAAGAGTATTTGGTTCTGTAAGTACTAAACAAATCGTAGAAGAATTACATAAGAATGGATATAAAGTAGATAAACGTAAGATTTTAGATACTGCTCCAATTGTTAGCTTAGGAGTAACTAAAGTAAGAGTTGAATTATATAAAGGTGTTATTGCGACTGTAAATTGTGAAGTAAAAGGAAAAGATTAATATATGCCATTAAAAGTAATGCCTTCTGCTGTTGAAGTGGAAGCGAGTCTTCTTGGTACAATGATGATTTATCCTGGTTCTGCGCGTATAGCGATGGAAGAAGGATTAAATGAAGATGATTTCTATGCTGAAGCGAATAAACGTATTTTTAAAGCAATAGATAGCTTATATCAAGAAGGAGCAGCGATTGATATTACAACAACTTCTACACGTCTAAAAGATTTAGGTCTATTAGACAATGTAGGAGGCTTTTCCTATTTAACAAGATTAACAGATGCGGCTGTAACAAGTGCGAATACGAAAAATTACGTTACGATGGTTCACGATAAAGCCATTATGCGTAATATGATTGAGACAGCTGAAAAGATTGCAGAAGATGGTTATGCTGGTCAAACAGATATTAATGAGTATTTAGACCAAGCAGAAAAGTCTGTGTTAAGTATTTCTCATAATCGTAGAACAAATGATTTTACTGCTTCACCTGAAATCTTTAATAATGTATTAATTAAAATTCAACAAATGGCTGAACAAAAATCTCAAATTACTGGTGTAGAAACAGGATTTAGAGATTTTGACCGTATTACACATGGTTTCCAAAGAGGAGATTTAGTTATTTTAGCAGCTCGTCCTTCTATGGGTAAAACAGCTGTTGCGTTAAACTTTGCTTTACAAACTGCAGAACATAATCGTGGTAAAGGCGCAGTTGCGATATTTTCATTAGAAATGCCTATTGAACAATTAGGTATGCGTTTATTAAGCGCAAAAAGTCGTGTACCTGGTGACCATATTAAAACAGGACATTTATCAAATAATGAATGGAATGCAGTAAATGAGGCGATTGTTGATTTAAAAGGATTAAAACTATTTATGGATGATACACCAGCAGTTAAAGTATCAGAAATATTTAGTAAATGTCGTAAGTTACAAGCTGAACAAGGCTTAGATCTTGTATTAATTGACTATATTCAGTTAATTGCAGGAAGTAGTAGTGGTAGAGATGTGTCAAGACAACAAGAAGTATCTGATATTTCTCGTAGCTTAAAAGCTTTGGCGAGAGAATTAAAAGTACCTGTTGTCGCATTATCACAATTATCTCGTACGGTTGAAACTAGACAAGATAAACGACCAATGTTGAGTGACTTGCGTGAATCTGGTGCGATTGAACAGGATGCGGATATTGTTATGATGTTATTCCGTGAATCTTATTATGATGAAAAAGTAAAAGAAGAAGCACGTGAGAATAATTCGGAACAATTAGAAGTAAATATCGCAAAGCATAGAAATGGTGAAACATGCAAATTCTATTTAGCTTTTGAAGCAAATACCAATGCATGTATGAATTATGCAAATATGACGGAGTAAAAGATGGCAAAAAATATAGTTATACTTGTGATTAGTTTGATTTTGGCGATTGTTATCGTTATTTTTGTGCCGGGTGAATCTAGCTATTTATCCCATAGTTCTTATGATACAGAAGCTAAGGAAGATAACTTAATTAGTCAAACGATTACTAGTGTTTCAACTAGTCCTAAAACAATTTATAAATTATATGAATCAAGTAAATTGGTGGGGGTTTTGTCTAGTGAAAATAAGTTAAATAGTTTCCTTGATGATATTTATGAAGAAAGTTATGCAACATTATTCCCTGATTCTAAATTGTCTTTAGGAAAAAATGTATATGTTATAGAAGAACAATCTTATTTTAATTATGAAAATAAAGATGATGAAATATTAAATTATTTAAAAGAGAATCAATTATTTTCGATTAAGGCAACGCTTGTTCGTTTTAGTAATGATAACGGGGTATATGCGGAAGTATATGTTAAAAATAAAGACATATATAATGAAGCGTTGATGGAATATCTTTCTTACTTTGTAGATAGTGATGAATTATCATTATTACTTAATGGGCAAGAACCTGCATCTTTAACTTCATATGATACTCGTTCTACTAGCTTATCTATTTCACAAACAATTACTTTTACAGATTCTTATGCAATGCCTGATGAAGTATTAACTTCTAAAGAAGATATATTAGAATATATCGAATATGGCGATACAAGCGAAAAAGAATATTATGTCGTACAAGAATATGATACTGTAGCAGGTGTTGGTTCTAAAAATAAAGGTTTATCCGCAACACAAGTTATGAACATTAACCGTGATAAGATTTCAAGTGTAGACCAAATCTTAACAGAAGGTGAAGAACTTTGTGTGACATATTTTGAACCAATTATTGATGTAGTTGTCACAAAAGAAAGTATGCGTAAAGAAGAAGTTTATCCATCAACTGTTTACGTTGAAGATGATACAGTTCGTGTTGGTCAATCTGAAGTGATTGAAACAGGTGTGAGTGGTAGTCGTAATGCGTTATATGAAGAAAAATGGATTAATGGTGTATTAGTAAATGGTACATTGAAATCTAGCGTTGTGACATTACAAGCAATTGATGAAGTAGTAGCGGTTGGTTCTATGGATACACCAGGAGTAGGAACAGGTACATATCGTTGGCCTATTGAAAATCCTACAATTTCTTGTGGATGGGGATGCTATACATCACCACACTTCCATGAAGCAATTGATATTCAAAATCTATATGATTTATATGGAAAGATATATGCGGCAGATCGTGGTGTAGTCGTAAAAAATAACTATGATGGTATTAGTGGAAACTATATCGTTATTGATCATAATAATGGAGAAATGACATATTATGGTCATATGTCGATTAGAAGTCCATTAGAAGTAGGAACTATAGTAGATAAAGGTGATTATATTGGTCAAATTGGTATGACAGGTAGAGCTACAGGACCACACGTTCACTTTTATATCGAACAGAATGGAGAAATCAAGAACCCATGTGATGGTTTCCTTGATTGTACAGCATTACAATGAGATTTTATTTGTTAGCGAGTGGCTCTAAAGGAAATTGTTTCTTATTACAAGATGAGCACTTTAATGTAGTAGTAGATTGTGGATCAACTAAAAAATATTTAACAAGTGCATTTGAAGAAGTTGGTTTTGATTTGAAAGATTTAGATGCGATATTTATTACTCATACGCATTCTGATCATATTTCTCAAATTAAGATGTTCAAAGATTATCCTATCTATTCGCCAGTAGATATTGATAAGGTTGATACAATTCGTGTTGAAAGTGATGTACCGATTCAATTAGAACATGTAACAATTCGACCTTTAGCTTTGTCTCATGATGCCGAAAATACAACGGGTTATATCTTTGAATCATGGAATGAAAAACTTGTATATATTACAGATACAGGATATATAAAAGATAAATATATTCCTTTGCTTCAAAATGCAGATTATATTGTATTAGAGAGTAATCATGATATTGAATTATTAATGACTACTTCTAGACCTTATTATATTAAACAAAGAATTGCGTCAGATTCAGGACACTTATGTAATGAAGATGCGGCAAATGTATTAGATAAGATTGTTAGTGAAAAAACGAAAATGATTGTTTTAGCACATATCAGTCAAGAAGCGAATACTAGAGAAAAAGCATTAGAAGTAACATGTAATACACTACTAAAGCATAAAGGTTCATTAAACAAAGACTTAGTCGTATGTAGTGCAGGACAATTTGAGATAGAACATGGAGGTGAAGTAAATGAAAAAAATATATTTGGCTCTTGTTATAGGGCTATTGGTATGGAACGTAATCATAACCTTTAGTTTAATTTCTATAGCCAAAGATAGACCTTCTAAAGAAAGTGAAGAAAATACAGAAACAGCTGTCATTTCTCATACAATCCATGGCTATACAACAGAATTAACTGAAGCAATTGAAAAGGTACAAGCAAAAATTGTTACAGTAAATGTTTTTACAGATAATAAAAATGTATCGTTATCTGGTGTAATTTATTCATCAAATAGTAATGGTACATATATTGTGACAAGTAGTTCATCAATTGGCGAAGAAGACGTAGTAACGGTTCGTTTTGATAATAATGTTTCTTTAAAAGCAGAAGTAATCGGCAAAGATGATGATACAGATATTGCGGTACTACTTGTGACACCTGATTTTGATACTGAAGCAATCACATTAGGTGATAGTGATATCTTAAAGACAGGAGAATATGTATTCTCTTTATCAGGAAGAGATGAAGAAACGGATGCTGGAGTAGTAAGTTTTGGGGTTATTTCTTCTTTGATGCAAACACAAGCTAGTAGTGAAAATCATATTAATGAAGTATTACTAACAGATATTGTGACTACTGATATATCTACTGGTGCACCATTATTCAACGTTAATGGCGATATTGTAGGTATGTTATCGAAAAAGATGATTAGTAATAATTCTAAGTATTCCACAGCGATATCCGTAAATGAATTGAAACTAGTAGTAGATGAAATGATTTCTACAGATACAGTAGATAGAGGATATCTTGGTATCATTGGTAGAAATGTTGAAGATATACAAGCTTATGAAAAGAGTTCTTTCTCACTCCAACTAGATATAGTGGATGGAGTACTTGTGACTAGAGTACTAGAAAATAGTCCTGCTATGGTATCAGGAATACAGATGAATGATGTTATTGTTGGTATTAATGAAACAGAAATTCATAGCTTAAAAGATTTAAGAGAATTCTTATATAACATCCAACAAGAAGAAACTGTAAATATTACAATTAATCGCCAAGGTAGTTTAATTACAGAAACGGTGGTTTTGAAATGATTAAGATTGTAGCTTGCGGTCATATTAAAGAAAAATGGCTAAAAGAAGGTATACAAGAATATTTCAAAAGAATTACTGCTTACGAAAAGATAGAAATAGTAGAAGTAGATGATGAGAAAACACCTGATGAAGCACCACTAGCAATAGTCAATAAAATTAAACAAACTGAAGGTGAAAAGATCCTAAAAAAGATTAAAGATGATGAATATGTAATCTTATTAGACTTAAAAGGAAAAGAGCTAGGTTCAGTTGAATTAGCAAATAAGATGGATGAACTCAATACTAGTGGTAAAAGTAAGATTACATTTGTGATTGGAGGATCTCTTGGGGTATCAGATGGCTTAATTTCACGAGCAAACTTTAGATGGAAGTTATCAGAGAATACATTTCCTCATCAACTTTGTAGATTAATCTTAATTGAACAAATTTATCGAGCATATCGTATTAGAAGGAATGAACCATATCATAAATAGGAGTGGGCTATATGAAAAAGATTAAAGGAATATTACTAGGAATAATTATTGGGATATTGTTAACTGTAGGTGGTGGATATTATTTATATACACAATCTAATGCAAACAAAGAAGAAAATAGTAAAACAGTGAAGTTAGGTTTTGAAGATATTGGAGAACTAGCAACACAAGAAATGATTGGTACAGTTGTGCATACAGAACAAGCTTCACAAACTCTTTTTGGTGTCGAAATACCTTTTACACAAAGTCACTATATTTATAGTTATGATTTTGATGTGAAAGCAGGATATGATTTTAGTGCAATTACATATACAGTAGATGAAGAAAATAAAGCTATTACAGTAACTCTTCCAGAAGAAAAACTACTCAGTATAGAAGTATTAACAGATTCATTTAAAGTTTATTATGAGAAAGAAAGTATCTTTAAAAGAATTACTTTAGAAGATAATAATGATGCTTTAAAAGAAATGCAAGAAACAGCTAAAGAAGATGCGATTTCTAATGGTATCTATGATAAAGCAAAAGATAATGCAGAAACTTTATTGAAGGCATTCTTCTCTCACCAATATAGTCTAGAAGAATATACAATTGAATTTAACTAATGTAATATAAACAATTGAGGTAAATCGCTTCAATTGTTTTTTAAAGGGGAAAATAGAAATGAGTATAAAAGCAATTTTATTAGATATTGATGGTACATTAACAAATCATAAAAAAGAAATCACGCCATTAACAAAGAAAGCGTTAATGGATGCACAAGATTTAGGTATACGTTTAGTTATCGCTAGTGGTAGACCAGCTAAAGGAATATATCAATATGGTGATCAACTGGAAATGGCTAA
>CAVAZS010000059.1:0-14402 GCA_963593385.1 Lachnospiraceae bacterium
CGGTTTATAGACACAAGAAAACAAGCTGTCAGCTGGAAATTGTCAAATTAAAATAAAAAAGATTGAAGAATTCATTTTCCTCAATCTTTATTAATACGTTTCCTTAGGAATTAACGCATTCCTTTTTCGTAAGGTATGCCTTCCGCTTTAGGTGCCTTAGAATTTTGTGAAGTAAATACTAATACAATTAATGAAATAATGTATGGTAACATATTGTAAATCTTAGAATCGATTCCTAAAGCAACTAACCAGCTAAAGCCAGAATAAACATTTGATAATGCTCTAAAGAAACCAAATAATATAGCTGCTAAAGCAATCTTAGAAGGTTTCCATTGTCCAAAAATCATAACTGCTAAAGATAAGAAACCAAAACCAGCTACACCCATTTCAAATTTCCACTCAGAAACACCTGCTGTAATATATACAATTCCACCAAGTCCTCCAAGTAGTCCTGAAATAAGTACACCAGCCCATCTCATTTTATTGACATGGATTCCTACAGAATCTGCTGCTTGAGGATTTTCACCACAAGCAATTAAACGTAAACCAAACTTTGTTTTATATAAAACAATATGAGAAATCACTAATGCAATTACTGCAAATAACATGAACCAGTTAAATTCAAAGCTTCCTATGTTCACAATGAATGCTTTTTTACTTTGAATATATTGAAGAGTAGAAGAAACATTATTTGGATCACTAGCTGTATTAATCGCTCTTACAAGTACCGTAGCAACAGAAGTAGACATTAAATTCATGGCTGTACCAACTAAAGTTTGATCAGCTTTAAAGTTAATACTTGCTACTGCTAAGAATATTGAAAATAACATACCACAAACCATTGCCGCAACAACAGTTCCTAATATCATTACAATTGAACTAGCAGTTGAAGGAATGATATTCATCGCAAGTGCTCCACCAAGAGCTCCCATAACCATTATTCCTTCTAGACCTAAGTTAATTACACCAGAGTGTTCAGCAAAGCAACCACCTAGTGCTACAAGAGATAATACTGAAGCAAATAATATTGTATATTGGATAAGAAGTACCATTATTTCTTCTCCTCCTTTTTCTTAAAATGTACAGAATTCAATAAATGACGGAAGAATAGTGAGAATCCACATAAGTAGATAATTACACTAGACATTAATTCCGAAATTTGTGAAGGATAAATTGCTTTATCAATTAATGATCCTCCATCTGTAATATGTTGAATGAAGAATGATGCAAATATTGTTCCAATAGGATTTAAGCCACCTAAGAATGTAGCCGCAATACCATTAAATCCCATACTTGGAACACTTGTTTGTGTTGTTGACCACTTTTGATATCCTGATAAGAATAAGAAACATGCACCAATTCCAGCAAGAGCACCACCGATTGCTAAAGTCACAATGATATTCTTCTTTTCTTTCATACCGGCATATTTTGCAGCATTTTTGTTAAATCCAGTCGCAACTAATTCATAACCAAACTTTGTTTTACTTAAAACAATTTGAATAACAATCGCAACTATAACAGCTAATACAATCGCAATTGTAACAGCTCTATTATTAGAAAATATCTTATTTAATCCTAATGAAGGAATTAAAGATCCTGTACTTTCTTGCATCAAATCTTTTGTATAAGGACTAGCTGTATCTTTTACTTCAGGTAAGCTTAGAATCATATTCACTAAATATAATGTAATCCAGTTCAACATGATTCCCGAAATAACTTCATTTACATTACGATATGCTTTTAATGCGCCAGAGATTACGCCTAATAATGCACCAGCTAAAGCAGCTAATATAATACATAAATACCAAGGTAAGTGCCATGCTAAAGCTGCATATAATGCAACACCTGCACCAGCTTCATATTGTCCTGCTGCGCCAATATTGAATAAACCAACTTTATAACAGAAACATACACTTAATGCACACATTAATAATGGAGCAGTTTTAGCAAGTGTATTTCCTAATGCTTTTAATCTAGCACCACTTGTTGGACGATTCATAAAATTCAATAAAATTGTTTTTATCGCTTCGCCAGCTCCACTCGGATTAATTGCTAGTAACACCAAATAACCAACTAATAAACCAACTACAATACAGATTAGTGATGAAAAAATAGTTTGTACTGTTGGATTTTTTAAAAACTTTTTCTTTTCACTCATCCTTATTTCTCCATTTCCATGCGTTTTGCACCAGCCATATATAAACCTAATTCTTCAGTTGTAGTTGTCTTTGGATCAAGTTCTGCAACAAATTCACCTTCATACATCACTAGAATACGATCAGATAAATTCATTACTTCATCTAATTCTAGAGATACTAAGAGCACGGCATCGCCTCTATTACGGCATTCAACTAATTCTTTATGAATATATTCAATTGCACCTACATCTAATCCACGTGTTGGTTGAACCGCAACTAGTAATCGATGACTCTTATCTAACTCACGAGAGATAATTGCCTTTTGTTGGTTACCACCAGACATTGTACGAGTAATCGATATAGCACCTTCACCACTTCTTACATCAAATTGTTTAATTAAACGATCTGCATAAGAACGAATTTCCTTTTTCTTTAAGAAACCATGTTTTGTTGTAAATTGTGGCTCATAATATCTTTCTAAAATCATGTTATATTCAAGTGGATAATCAAGCACAAGACCATGTTTTTGTCTATCTTCTGGAATATGACTCATATATTTAGAACGATGTCTAATAGATGATTTAGTCACATCGTCACCACACATAATTACTTTCCCATCTACAACTGGTTCTAGTCCTGTCACTCCATATACAAGCTCTGTTTGACCATTACCATCAATACCAGCAACACATACAATTTCGCCAGCTCTTACATTGAATGATACATTCTTAACAGCATTATTTTTATGGACTTTAGAAGCTACAGTAAGATTATTTACTTCAAGTATTGTTTCACCAGGTTCGTTGTCTTTTTTATCTACAACAAGTTGAACATCTCTACCTACCATCATGCGGCTTAGTTCTTCTTTAGTAGTATCTGCAACATTGACTGTACCAATACATTTACCTCTTCTAAGTACTGTAACTCGATCTGCCACTTCCATAATTTCATTTAGCTTATGAGAAATAAATAAGATTGACTTACCTTCACTTGCTAAATTCTTCATAATTTTCATTAATTCTTCAATTTCTTGTGGTGTTAATACAGCAGTTGGTTCATCAAAAATGAGAATATCATTTTCACGATATAGCATTTTTAAAATTTCTGTACGCTGTTGCATACCTACTGTAATATCTTCAATAATTGCGTCAGGATCAACCTGTAAACCATATTTTTCAGATAAATCCATCACTTTTTTTCTAGCTTCTTCTTTTTGTAAGAAACCATTTTTTGTTGTCTCAACACCTAGAATAATGTTATCTAAAACGCTAAAACATTGTACAAGTTTAAAATGTTGATGCACCATACCAATCTTCAATTCATTCGCATCATTTGGATTATCAATTTTAACTGGCACACCATCTTTTCTGATTTCACCTTCTTCAGCTTGATACAAGCCAAAAAGAACACTCATTAAAGTCGATTTACCTGCTCCATTTTCACCTAATAGAGCATGAATTTCACCCTTCTTTAGTTGTAGTGTAATATCATCATTTGCGATGATTCCTGGAAATCGTTTAGTAATATGTAACATTTCTATTGCATAAGGCGTTTCTGTTTCCATAGCAACCTCCTATTTTTTATTCAATGATAAATGTCATGAATCCTTAACATTTATTATAGAATAAATAACACACATTTTACATACAAAAAAAAGACCAAGACGATTAAATCTTGATCTTAAAGTAAAATATTAGCCTTTGATTGATCCTTCATCATTAACAGTAATTTCTGTTGCAGGCATTGCATCTGTAGCATTGCTTACTTCGATTTCACCGTTATATAACTTAGAAACTAGAGTTTTGTAGTCATCTTCTGTAAAGCCATCAGCAAATTGTGTGCTAGAAGGTAAACCAACATAGTTTTCATCTGGGTTTTCAGATACTAAACCAAGTGTTAATACTTGACCTTTGTATTCATCCCATTTACCATCTTGAATAGCCTTTAGAAGAGTATTAACTGTAGCTCCTAAGCCTTTCATTGCAGATGTAACTGTAATACCTTCACCATATGCACCATCGATTGTTGGAGCTTGGTCAACGTCTACACCAATTACTTTGCCATCAACTTTAGTAGCTGCTTCTGCTGCAGAGCTATAAATACCACCACCGCAAGCAAATACAACTTCTGTACCACCTTGGTACCATGTATCCATACGAGCTGTAATATCAGCATCACCATAGAATTGTCCACCATATACATAGTTAATTACTACATCAGCAGTATTTCCTAATTCAACAGAAGCTGCATTAGCACCTTGAACGAAACCATAACCATAACGTTGAACAGCTGGAACAGCCATACCACCTAAGAATCCTAGTTTTGTATAGCCTAGTTTAACAGCTGCATATCCTGCCATGTAACCACATAATTCTTCTTGATATACACCACTGAACACATTATCTGCAGTAAATGTAGATCCACCATTTGAACTATCTAAGTCACCTTGAGAAACGTCTAATGCTACGAATTTAACATCAGGATAGTTAGGAGCAACGTCAACGATTGCTTGTGCAAATGCATAACCTGGAAGAACGATTACGTTGTAACCTTCTTCAATTGCTTCTTCCATAGAAGCTTCACGGTCTAAGTCAGCATCTGTAGCAGGTTTTTTGTATGTGAATTCTACTCCATTATCTTCACAAAACTTCTTAGATGCTTCGTAAGTTGCTTGGTTGAATGATTGGTCAGTAATGTCACCATAGTCTGTTACCATTGCAACTTTCATTTCTGAAACTTCAGCAGTTTCATCAGTTGTAGAACCAGTTGTTTCTGGTTCTGTTGTAGTTGTGCTAGTCGAACTAGATCCACAAGCTACTAGACTCAAAGCCATAAGGCCAGCAGTCAATACAGAAATAAATTTCTTCATTTCTTTCCTCCTTAGCGTCTTCGCTATTTGTATTATACATATAAAGTATTGGTTTCATGTAGAATTTTTACGCAAAATTAGCATTTCTATAACAATTTTCTTAATTTCCGCAAAAAAAGATGACATAAGCTTCAATACTTATACCATCTTTTTGGATTAAATTATTTTGTATACCACTTTGCAAATTCTTCATCTGTTGCAAGTACAGAATGTGTTTCACTTACTTCGTGATAAGTTCCTTTTGTATAATCAACACCTTCTTTTTCTTTATCATAAGTTAGCGCTGTTCTTTGTTTTTCTACAATTGGATTTGGATGAGGAATAGCACTTAATAAAGATTTTGTATAAGGATGAATTGGGTTAAAGAAGATTTCATCTGTTGTACCCGTTTCTACAATATGTCCTAGATGCATTACGCCAATACGATCAGAAATGTATTTAACCATACTTAAATCATGAGCAATGAATAAATATGTAGTACCTAGTTCTTCTTGTAAGTCTTTCATCATATTTACTACTTGAGCTTGTATTGAAACATCAAGTGCAGAAATACATTCATCCGCAATAACTAATTTAGGATTCATCACTAATGCTCTAGCAATACCTAAACGTTGTCTTTGACCACCAGAAAATTGATGTGGAAAACGTGTAGCTTGTTCTCTAGATAAACCTACTTTATCTAAAATGTTATAGACTTTTTCTTCTAAATCTTTTTTATCCTTATATTCTTTATGAATTTGTAAACCTTCCGCAATAATCTGTGAAGCTTTCTTTCTAGGATTTAAGCAAGCCATAGGATCTTGGAAAATCATTTGCATATTTGTTCTTAGATATTTTTCTGTCTCTTTAGACATTTTTCCACTAATATCTTTGCCATCAAAAATGATTTTTCCAGCAGTAGGATCATATAAACGAATGATAGATCTTCCTGTAGTAGATTTACCACTACCAGACTCACCTACTAGTCCATAAGTTTCTCCTTCATAAATTTTAAAACTAATACCATCTACTGCTTTAGTTGTATAAGTCTTAGTAATAGGAAAATATTGTTTAAGGCCTTCAACTTCTAATAATACTTTTTTATTATTCGTCATTTAATCCAGCCTCCTTTTTCATTTTAGCAATTCTTTGTTTTAAATCTTCTGGAAGTTCTACTTTAGGTGCTCTAGGGTCACATAACCATGAACAAACTCTATGTTGACCACCTACATCAAACATTGGTGGTTCTTCTTCATAATCAATCTTTAGTGCATAAGGATTTCTTGGAGCGAAAGCATCTCCTTTAATCTTTGACATAAGATTTGGTGGTGTACCAGGAATCGCAAATAATCTTCTAGAATTTGTTTCCGTATCTGGCATACTAGCAAGTAATCCCCAAGTATATGGATGTCTAGGATCATAGAAAATTTCGTTGATTGCGCCTTTTTCGATGATTCTTCCTGCGTACATTACTGCAACATAATCCGCTACTTTTGCGACAACACCTAAATCATGCGTAATGTAAATAACAGAAATATTTTTTTCTTTTTGCAATTTCTTAATTAATTCAAGGATCTTAGCTTGAATTGTTACATCTAAAGCTGTAGTAGGCTCATCACAAATTAAGATTTCAGGGTCACAAGCTAAAGCAATCGCAATTACAACTCTTTGTCTCATACCACCGGATAATTCATGTGGATATTGTTTGAATCTCTTTTCTGGATTTTCAATTCCTACTTCATCAAGTAATTTTAGAGTTCTTTTTTTCGCTTCATCTCTAGAAATTTTCTTATGTTCTAGCATTGGCTCCATGATTTGTTTACCAATAGTCATCGTTGGATCTAATGAAGTCATTGGATCTTGGAATACCATTGCAATTCTCTTACCACAGAATTTATAACGGATATCTTTTTGGCTCATCTTCACTAAGTCAGCTGATTGTTGTTGACCATTTTCATCTACATAGTTATAGATAATAGAACCAGAATCAATTACACCGTTTGAATCTAAGATACCCATAATTGTTTTAATTGTTACAGATTTACCACTACCACTTTCACCAACAATAGCTACAGTTTCACCTTTAAATAAGTCAAAACGAATACCTCTTATCGCATTAACAACACCATAATTAGTTTTGAAAGATATATTTAAATCTCTAATTGATAATACTCGATCTTTTTTATCACGTTTCATATTTTCACTCATATTATCACCTACCTATTATTCATCTTTGGATCAAAAGCATCTCTTAATCCATCCGCAAATAAGTTAAAACTTAACATTAGTAAAGCTAATACAACTACTGGTATCAATAAAATATGTGGAAAAGTTGTCATAGACTTATATCCATCTGATACTAAAGAACCAAGTGAAGCTAGTGGAGCAGGAACACCAAGTCCTAAGAAAGATAAATATGCTTCTAAGAAAATTGCATTAGGAATAGAAAACATACTTGTTACAATTACCTGACCGAAAATATTAGGTAAAATATCATTCACAATTAGTGATAATTTATTTGCACCTAAAGTTCTAGAAGCTAATACATATTCTTGTTCCTTAACTTTTAATACTTGAGCTCTAGCAATTCTTTCCATACCAATCCATCCAGTAATCATTAAAGAAAAGATAATTGATACGATACCTTGTGGTAAAACTAAACCTAGTAATGTTACGACAACAAGTGTTGGTACACCATTTAAGATTTCAGCAAATCTTTGCATAACCATATCTACTTTTCCACCAAAGAAACCAGATACAGTACCATAAACCATACCAATCACTATATCAATTACTACTGCCGCAAAAGCAATTAATAATGATACTCTTGTTCCTTCCCAAACACGAGTAAAGATATCTCTACCTTGCGTATCACTACCAAACCAATAATATACATTTTCTAAATCACCAACATATTGTTGATTTCCTTTGTATGTTCCATTAAAGATTCCTAGCTTTTCAATAAATGGAATTCTAGGAGTTAAACATTCATGACCATGTATGATTGATTTATAAGTATGCTCTGTCATATGTGGTCCAATAAGAGCAAATAATATAATGATAATGACAATAATTGCACCAATTAAAGCACCTTTATTCTTTTTGAAATTACACCAAACATCATGAGAATATCTTGTTGCTTTATAGTTTTTATCTACTAGTTTTTCATCTTTTTTATGGGCAAATGTAAAATCATCTGCAGTAAATTCATGATTTGTGTTTGTCATCTTTTGCCCTCCTTTGTCACTCTGATACGAGGATCAATTACACCATATAAAATATCCACAATAAGCATCATTACAATAAACATTGCTGAATAAACAAAGGCGCATGCAATTGTAACGTTATAGTCATTTTGTTGAATACCTGAAATCATTAGTGAACCAATTCCTGGAATACCGAATATCTTTTCAATTACACTTGAACCAGTCATTAAGTTAACTAAGATTGGTCCCATAACTGTTACTACTGGAATAAGTGCATTTCTTAATGCATGGTTAATAATCATCTTATAGTTTTTTACACCTTTAGATTGAATCAAAAGAATATAATCACTATTTAATACATCAATCATTTCTGATCTTGTAAATCTTGCGATATTTGCTGTAGGAGATACAGACAAAGCAACTGCAGGTAAAACAAGAGAAGTAAATGGTGTTTTTTGATTATACAAAATTGGGAACCACTTTAACTTATAAGCAATAAAATAACATAGTAATAAGGCACAAACATAAGATGGCACACTTACACCAATAACAGATATTGCAGAGCATAAATTATCAATCCATGTATTGTGATTTAAAGCAGACACAATACCTAGAACTAATCCAACAATTGTACCAATAATCATAGCCATAATACCAACTAGAATAGAGATACCTAGTCTTTCTTTAATCATTGAACTAATTGGGAAATTCTTATTAATTGCATAAGATACGCCTAAATCACCTGTTAACATATTCTTAACGTATAAGAAGAAGCGAACAATAATTGGTTGATCTAAACCATATTTTGCATATAACAATGCTTTTTGAGCATCTGTTAATTTTTCATCATTGAATGGTGACCCTGGCATTAAGTCCATTAATACAAATAGTACTAATAAGATAACTAATAATGTTGCTAGGGACATCATAATTCGTTTAAATATATATTTTTTCATAAGTCTCCTTTATAACAATTAGAGCGATTTTACAATCGCTCTAATTATGTATAAGTTTTAGTTTTAAATTACTTAATTACAATGTGACGATAGTTATCTACACCAGCACTGTGGAATTCAATACCAGAAATGCTTGGAGAAATTAACATAGCACCACCAGCTTGGAATACTGGAATTACAGCTGCTTCGTCTTGAACAAGAACTTTTTCAGCATCTACGAAATAGTTCCATCTTTCTAATGCAGTAATACTACTTAAACCAGCACTAGCAATATCGTTATCATAAACGTTACTGAAGAAACCACCTTGGTTATTAGATGTATTTGTGCTTACAAATAAATCCATATATGTTTGTGGATCACCATAGTCAGGACCCCAACGAGTTAGAGATACATCAAATGTATGTTCTCTTTGTAGAGATAATCTTTCTTTCTTTGGCTTACCATTTAGGTTAACTGTAAATCCAACTTCTTCTAAATAAGATTGAATTTGTTCAGCTGCTTTAATAACTGAATCGCCTTCATCAGTACCATATAATAATTCGATTGTTACATCATGTCCTATTTGAGATACACCTTCTGCATAGTATTCTTTAGCTGTTTCTAAGTTATATTCAACTAGTTTTCCACTGTCTTCTCTGAAGTCAGCACCTGTTTCTGGATTACCAGCTAATTGGAAAGGAACAATACCTTCAGCAGCTACAGAACCATCATTTAATGCACTTGCAATTGTTTCTCTATCTAAAGCATATTGCATAGCTTGTCTAATGCATAGGTTTTGAAGATCTTCGCTTGTTTCATTGTTGTTAATGTTAAGTAGTAAGTAATATAAGTAACCTGTTAACTTATCTGTATAACCTTCAACACCTTTGTTAGCATTTACTTGTTCACCAGATAGAATAACTGTTTGTAAATTTCCACTTTCGTATTCAAGTAAAGATGTTTGTGTATCAGCAATTACACGGAATACAACTTTTTCTGCACCGTTTTTAGCAACATAGTTATCATAATCCCAATATGTATCACTTAATGTGAATTCATAAGAGTAACCAGCTGTCCAAGATGAGAAGTTGTAAGGTCCACAACTTAAGATGTTGTCAACTGATAAAGCATATTGGTCACCACAGCTTTCAACAAACTTTTGATTAGCTGGGAAGAAGCAAGGGAATGCCATTAAGCTTAGGAAGAATCCTGTAGGCTTAGTTAATGTAACTTCTAATGTCTTATCATCAACAGCTTTAACGCCTAAATCTTCTTTTGTTAAACCACTTTCTGTGTCATAGCAATTACCATTAACGATATTTGCTGTTTCCATAATCCAGTTATATTCACTAGCAATATCTGGATCTACAATTCTTTGCCATCCGTAAACGAAATCTGCAGCAGTAACTGGATCACCGTTTGCCCAGTTTGCATCATCTCTAATTTTGAAAGTATATACTAAACCATCATCACTGACAGTATAGCTTTCTGCCAAATCAGGGATCGGATTTTGATTAGCATCTAGCTCCATTAATCCTGCTAGACACATTGTCTGAGCAATAAATGAAGTTCCATCTGTCGCAACCGCTGTATCCATTGAGATAACATCCAATGATGAAACTACAGTTACTGTTTTGTCGTCACTTGCACCTGTTCCGGAACCACTTGCATCAGCAGAACCATCTGTACTTCCTGAACCACTTCCACCACATCCAACGAGTAGTGTAAGAGAAAGAAGTAATGTAAAAATCTTTTTCATAAAATCAATCCTCCCTTATCGAATAAGGCTATTTTATGCGTCATGAAATCACCTGTCAACAAAAATTTCACTTTTCTTTCACATTTTAATGTAAATTTTTTCATAAAATGATGTTTTTATCCTAAAAACACTTGTTTTTAGCGTGCAATCAAACACTTAAAATTTTTATTATTTTTTTGAAGCTTTTTTTGGCTGAAATGCTATTTTTATAAAATTTTGTCAAAAAACACAATTTTATATTTTGGTACAATCATGAATTAAATATGTTTCAATTTTATTTTGTAGCACAAGCTCTTCAATGATATATTCCGTTTAGTTTTAACAGATTGTTCCTAAAATCATTTAAGCACTAAAGTAGGAGCACTATGAATAATGAAATTATCAAATTTGTAAATGGAAATCTTCAATTAGATGTTACTGTATTGCCAGAAAAAGAAACTGTTTGGTTAAATTGCAATCTATTTGCACAATTATTTGACGGGAATGTCAAAGCAATAGGCAAACATCTTAATAATACTTTAAAAGAGAATTGGATAATTCAACTATCGTAAATTTTACGACAGTTCAAACTGACGAAAAGCGGTAAATTAAAAGATTGAAGAAATATAACATTTGAAATATTTTCTCAATCTTTATTTTTATACTACTAAAGTTTAGTTTTCTTTTATGGCGTCCTCGGAGAGATTTGAACTCTTGACCTATCGCTTAGGAGATTGACTGGCTATGTAAAAGGAGTAAAGTTTATTCGTTTTCTAATAATCTTCTTAATAGATCATCTTTATTGTTGATGAACATTTTCATGACTTGATAAGAGTTAGTTTCTTCATAAGAACATGAATGAATAGGTCCATCATCAAAAGTATAAATATTAGCGTTTGGAATTCCTAGAAGGATAGGAGAATGTGTCACGATAATAAATTGGGACCCATTCTTTGCACATTCCGAAATTTCGATAAGTAAGGATAATTGTCTTTGAGGCGAGAGTGCGGCTTCTGGTTCATCTAAAAGGTATAGCCCATTAGGTGTGAGTGTTTTCTTTGTTAGCTTTAGAAAGCTTTCTCCATGGGATTGCTCATGATATTTTGCAGGTGGATGTTTTGGATCTACATATTCCTCTTCTTTTGAGGCCACATTGTAGAAACTCTCGGCTCTCAAAAAGTAACCCCACTTCTCTTTTCTATAGCCTCTTACAAGTTGCAATGCATTATAAAGTTCAGAATGGCTATCATATGTTGAAAATCGATAATTTTTAGTTCCACCTTCCGGATTAAAACCAGCAGCTATAGCGATTGCTTCTAGAAGTGTTGATTTGCCACTACCGTTTTCACCAACGAAAAAGGTGATGGGACTAGTCAATTGTAATTCATTAATGCTGCTGATGGATTCAATTTCTTTTAAATAGCTATATTCATCTATTTCATCCCAATTGATTCTGATTTCATTAATAAACAGATTGTTCATAATATTCTCACACATCCTCTACATATAAAATATCATTTTTATTTAGATGATTACAATTTTCCATAATAAAAACTCCTTTCCCACAACCAACCATTTGTTGGCTATGTAAAAAGGAGTTATATCAAATAAACTCAAATAGTGTTTCTTGTATTATCTAGTATGGCCACTCATTTTAAGTTCGAAAAAACGAATATTAGATAAAGACAATTTTTTATTAGATGGAAATCAAAAAAACGTTTAAATTTCTCGCATTTTTTGGCTAGTATGGCAAGAAATATAACATTTGAAATATTTTCTCAATCTTTATTTTTATACTACTAAAGTTTAGTTTTCTTTTATGGCGTCCTCGGAGAGATTTGAACTCTTGACCTATCGCTTAGGAGGCGATTGCTCTATCCAGCTGAGCTACGAGGACAAATGCCACAACAAATTATACTCATTCTAAATTGTTGTGTCACTAGTCTTCTGCTTTAAGCTCAAATAACATATCTCTTAATTCTGCAGCTCTTTCAAAGTCTAATGCTTTAGCAGCTTCTTTCATCTCTGCTTCAATACCAGCAATCATTGTTGCTTTATCTTGTTTTGATAGCTTTGTTTTCTTCTTTAGATATTTAGCAGCCATTTCTTTTGTTTCTTTACCATGAATTGCTTCTTCAACTGGTTTAGAAATTGTCTTTGGCACGATACCATGCTCTGTATTATATGTTTCTTGAATTGTTCTTCTACGATTAGTTTCATCAATTGCTTTACGCATAGAATCTGTAATTGTATCACCATACATATATACTTCACCATTTGCGTTTCTAGCTGCTCTACCAATCGTTTGAATAAGTGATCTTTCACTTCTTAAGAAACCTTCTTTATCCGCATCTAATATACATACAAGAGATACTTCAGGAATATCTAAACCTTCTCTTAATAAGTTAATTCCTACAATAACATCTATTTTACCAAGTCTTAAATCACGAATAACTTCAATTCTTTCTAAAGTTTTTGTCTCATGATGCAAGTACATTACTTTGTAATCTCTCTCTTTTAGATATGACGTTAAGTCTTCAGCCATTCGAACTGTTAATGTTGTAATTAACACTTTTTCATTTTTCTTAATTCTCGCATCAACTTGTTCGCAAATATCATCAATTTGTCCTTCTGTTGGTTTTACTGTAATCTTTGGATCTAATAATCCCGTAGGACGAATAATTTGTTCTACTACTTCACCATTTGTTTTATCTAATTCGTAGTCACCTGGCGTAGCACTACAATAGATTGCTTGATTAATCATTCCTTCAAATTCTTCAAATTTCATTGGACGATTATCTAAAGCTGAAGGAAGTCTAAAACCATAATCAACCAATACTTGTTTTCTTTGATGATCACCATTATACATTCCTCTAACTTGTGGTAAAGATACATGTGATTCATCTACTATAAGTAGAAAATCTTTTGGAAAGTAATCAAATAAATTCCATGGTCTTTGGCCTGGAGTTCTACCATCAATATGTAATGAATAATTTTCTATTCCTGCACAATAACCATTTTCACGCATCGCTTCTATATCAAAACGAGTACGTTGTTCTAATCTTTCTTTTTCTAACGGCTTACCTTGTGCATCAAAATAAGCAAGTCTATCTTCTAATTCTTTTTCAATCGCATCACATGCCTTTTCCATTGTCGCATGACTTCTAGCATACCCACTAGCAGGAAAAATGTTATAAAATTGATATCCATTTAGGGTATGTCCTGTTAATGGATCTATTTCTGTAATACGATCTATTTCATCACCAAACATTTCAATACGAATATTAAATTCATTTGTCCAAGATGGTGTTAGTTCAATGACATCACCTCTAACTCGTATTGTTCCTCTTGTTTGATCAATATCATTTCTAGAATATTGTAATTCTATAAATTTTCTTAATAGTTCATCCCGGTCGTATGTTTCACCAACACGAATCGTCACAAACATATTTTTATATTCTACAGGGTCACTTGCTGCATAAATACAAGCAACACTAGCTACAACAATAGTATCTCTTCTTTCAATAAGCGAATTT
>CAVAZS010000060.1:0-14215 GCA_963593385.1 Lachnospiraceae bacterium
GGATAAAGTCTCATTACTACGATGCGTAATCTCTTTCAAAAGATTCATATCTAGTTTTTTACCCGTGAAATTTTCTAAAGCTTTTGTTAATTCAATCAATTCTTCTTTTACATATTGTATTGCTTCGTCGTCATTTTCGTATGGAACATCAATATAGTATTGTGCTAACCCCATTTCATGACTTGCAAATTTAAAAGTTAAATTATTTGCATCGCATGCTAAAGAAGTATTAACAATACAAGAAAATCTTGGCAATAAACCACTTAACATTGAACCAACTAATATCTTATGATAAGAACAATATGTTTCACTTATACCACTATCTTCTGCTTTTTCCACAAAATATCTTTCTGCTTTTGTACCATTTAAAAAAGAAGAAAACATTTCGGCACATAATGGTTGTAAAGAAAATGCATATAATAATTCACATGGTGTAAATAGTGATACTAAAACAGTTTGTTCAGGTTTAGATAAAGCATCTATCATTGTATGCATACAAGAATTTGCTAATATTTGAGACGATTCTGTACTATTTTTACTTGGAAAATACTTTTGATAAAAATAAAAAAGACGATAAGCTTCAAGAAGTCTTCTTCTTGCCTTATCTGGATTTTTTTCTGTTATACTACCTATATATTTACCAAATGATTCTACAATATCTTTCATCAAGAATTATTTAAGCACCGACTAAGGTTTCTTGCAACAAGATTAGAAATCAATGGTAGAATTATATCGTTAGAGGCAATATTTATGTTTACAAATGAAAAATATACAAGTCAAAACTATTCAATATGTACAGTCGCATTATTTGGTAATAATGAACCTTTTTATTTTAATGGGCATCTAATTCTTAGAACTTATTATGCAGATGCAAAACAAACAAATATTGATGTTGAAAAAACATCTCATTTTATAGCTGACACTTTATTTTATGAAACAAATAAAGTAATCCGTAGTGCATTCAAAGAAACATATGATGAACAAAGAGATGTAGTTGTAGAAGAAGCTACTGTTTTAAATAAACCATATGTTTTTGTATATAATGCTTTAGGTCGTCCTGCTAGTAGCGAAGAAACTGTTATTTCAAAACTAAAATTAAATCAAAAAGACATTCATGGCTTAGTGATTGTATTAAAAAAAGCTAACAATGGCTCTTTAACTTGGTTAGATGAGAAAGAAGCTAGAGAAATTGAAAAAACATTAACAACTATTGTTAAAGACTAGTCATGGATAAACAATTAGAATATCTTACTGGTGAAATAGCAGAATACTTTTCTTTAACTAATATGGGAATCCATCATTTAGAAAAGAAAGGTGTAATCAAATCCACTAGGCAAGAAAATGGATATCGCGTATATAGTGCAAATGAGTTAACAAAACTTGGAGAGATTCGGTCATATGAACGTATGGGATTTTCTCTAAAAGAAGCTAACTCTTTTCGTTTTGATTATTCTACTAAGCAAGGTAAAATCCATCAAAAAATAGAGGAATTAACAAAAAAGCTAGATTTATTACAATATTATGAATCTTTATATTGCAATAAAATCATCAAACTAGATGAGCCATTAACTTTAGATAATACATTTATAGAAGATTCTATTAATTTATATTGGTGTCCATGTTGGGAAGAACAATATGATTTAGATACAGTCGATAAAAATACATTAATTGAAATGAAGAAAATTGATTGTTCATGGTTAAAAGCTATGCCTTATATGCGTTATTGTTCGAAAGTGAATTTTAGTAACGATTCTATAGAAGCATGTCGTGGTAATAGTATAGATGAAGAATATGCAATAAAAGAAAATGTGGTTATTACTCCTTTAGTTGAAAAATATAGCATCCCAAAAGCATTAACATTTACTTGTGAAATGGATGAATATACACAAGTTTTGAATAAATTAAAAGTTTTCACTGATATCTCTTTATTTAAAGGAATTGCTTTATTTAGAATATTAGAAACAGCTATTCCTGAAAATCAAAATCATATTATTACGAAAGTCATCATTCCTTTCAAATAAACCTTGACCCTAAAGTTAGTTTAGGGTTTATTTTTTTGTTTGTTAATTATTTAACAGGAGGGAAAATGAAACATAACGTATTCAAAAAAGTAAGTAGTGCTTTATTATGCGCTACGATGCTTGTAGGATGTGGAACAAGTAATAGTTCTTCTTCATCCTCAACATCTTCATTATTTAAGGCAGGTACATATACCGGTACTTCAGAAAATGGAAGAAATGGTTCTGTAACTGTCGAAGTAACTTTGTCTGATGACAAAATTGAAAGTATCACTGTAGGAGAAAATAGTGAAACTGCTGGTGTAGCAGATCCTGCTATCGAACGTATTCCACAAGAAATCTTAGATAGCCAATCTTTATCCGTTGATACAGTAACAGGTGCTACAATCACAAGTAAAGCAATTATCGAAGCAGTAAGTAACGCCATTAAAGAATCTGGTACTGACCCAGAAAGCTTAACTGGTAATGGTTCTAGTGAAGCTAAAGAAGCTTCTCATTATGATGTAGATGCTGATTTAGTTATTGTTGGTGGAGGTGCTGCTGGTATTTCTGCAGCTGTATCTGCCGCTTATGAAGGAATGACAAATATTGTTGTTTTAGAAAAAACTGCATCAATCGGTGGTAATGCAATTCGTTCTGGTGGCTTTATTGAAGATTTAAATCCAAGTGAATCAATCTCTATTGATATGACAGATAGTTATACAAAATATATGGAAGATTTACTCGCTGCTGGTCCACAAGATGATGATGAAGCTACAATTTGGGATAGCTTAAAACAAAAGTATGAAGAATATAAAGCTAGTGGTTCAACAAAATTATTTGATTGTTCAGAAATGCTAGCTATTGAATATCACCGTTTAGAAGGTAGTCCTGTTGCGGCTAATATGCCTTATGGTGATATCGTAAATGAATTCGATACATGGTTCTCTGATGAAATTGGTGCTAAACTTGCTAAATTAACAGGTATTGTTGGTTATACTTGGCCTAGATGGACATATTGCGATGGTTATTCACAAGGTGCTGGATATTTCCACTATTTTGAAGAATACATCAAAAATAACAATCTAGATATTACAATCATCACTGATACTGCAGCTAAAACACTTATTCAAACTGATGGTAGTGTAACTGGTGTTGAAGCAGAAAGCACTAATGGTGATACATATACAGTTACTTCTAAGAATGGTGTTATTCTTGCAAGTGGTGGTTTCAGTGCTAATGGTGAAATGCTAATGAAATATGATACTCAATGGGGTATTACTGATCCAAACATTAAATCAGATAACAATCCAGGTAATACAGGTGATGGTATTGTTATGGCAGAAGCAGTTGGTGCAAGCATCGATGGTATGGATAATATCATGATGTTCCCATTAGGTGATTACACAGATGATCAACATGTATCAATGGTTGGTATCTTCAATGGTTCTAGTAACTTAATGGTTAATACTCATGGTGAAAGATTTGTTGATGAAACAGCATCTAGATTTGCTATATGTCACGCTGTATTTGAACAAGATGACCCTTACTACTACATCATTACTGATAGCATTAATAGTGGTTCTGATAGTTACAGCGAAGAAGATATTCAAAAATCTATTGATAATGGATATTTATATAAAGGGGATACAATTGAAGAACTAGCTACAAATATGGGTATCGAACCTGAAGTTCTAACAAAAACTGTAGAGCAATACAATACAGCATGTTCAACATATAATGATGAATTATTCGGCAGAGTACAATTCAGTGATGGTTCTGAAATCGTTAGTGGACCATTCTACGCAACACCTCTTCGTCCAGTTGCACATATTACAATTGGTGGTGTAACAGTAGATAGCACAAACCATGTATTAGATACAGATGGAAATGTCATTAGTGGATTATACGCTGCTGGTGAAGTTGTTAACGGATCATGTGGTCTAAGTGCATTTGCTTATGGTAAAGCCCTAGGCAAGATGATTGCTACAAACGCAAAATAATAAAATCTCAAAAAACCTAAACTTTTCTTAAAAGACATTGATCAAATCAATGTCTTTTACTTCACTCAAATTTAGGGTGAATTTTATACTAAATTCTTGTTAGTTTTCACCCTAAAATTACATATTTTTGATTTTTAGGGTGAATTTTATTATACTTTTTATATAAAATTCACCCTAAAAAAGGAGATATTCTATGAAAAATATTGAAGAAATACAAAACTTATTAAATCAAAAAGCTGATTTACAATCAAAAATAAAAATATCTGCTTTTGATGGAAGTATAGAAATCAAAACTGTTAATGGTGAAAAATACATTTATGTAAGAAAAAAAGAAGCTGGTCGAAACACTTCTATATATATTGATAAATACAGTGAAGAACTATATGCAACCGCTATAAATCAATCGCAAGAAATTCGTTCAATCAAAAAACAAATACGCAAAATTGAAAAAGGACTTGCAGAACTAGGCTATCAAGAATCCGATTTAACTCCAAGAGTCCAATTAAACATTGATTTTGCTAGAGCTAATGTCAAAAATTTAATTTATGATCAAGCTGTACTAGAAGGTGTCTCTACTACTTTTCCACAAACAGAAACAATTCTAGAAAATGGAATTGTTAATGGTGTAAAAGCATCTGATGTTCAAAAAATATTAAATTTAAAACATGCTTGGGAGTTTATTGTTGATAATGATGTCATTGCATCGCCTTGTAATTTCTATTTATTAAGTCATATTGCAAGACTTGTAAATGAAGGTTTTTATAGTAATGGTGGTTCTGTACGTAGTGTACCTGTCACAATAGGAGGTTCTAGTTATATCCCTCCAATTCCTAATGAAATTGATGTCAAAGAAAATATAGATCAAATTATTCATTCAAAAAGAAGCGATATAGATATTGCTATTGAATTAACCCTATATTGCATGAAAACTCAAATCTTTATAGATGGCAATAAAAGAGCTTCTATAATCTTTGCAAATCATTATATGATTCAGCATGAACTCGGTTTACTTGTTGTACCAGAAAATATAGTCTCTGAATTCAAAGCTCTTTTAGTAGCTTATTATGAAGGAAGAAATGAAACTGAAATCAAAGTATTTTTGAAAGAAAAATGTTGGCGTAAATTTTAAGATGAATTTAGGGTGAATTTGTATTACTTTTCAATTACAAATTCACCCTAAAACTATTGCTAAGCTACTTCTTTTTCTTTCACTTTAAGATTATTTATTGTGTTATTTTGATGCAAGAAAGATAAAATTTCTTCTTTTTTATCTTCCATATCTTGATAACCTAATTCATATAATTCATTTAAATCTTTAGGATTACCTTTAAATCTACTGATATTAATAGAACGAGATGGTCTAATTAATAGTGCATCATCTTTTTCGACAAGATCTTCTATAATATGCATTTGATTATAATAATTTAAATGACGTACTTTGTAGTCTTTACGAATTGCTGGATATTTTCTATAGATTAGTTTCATTAAAAATAAAACAATCTTACTTGCAGGTTTTCTTGTATAATCCGCAGGTTTAGTGGTAATCACTAGATGTTTTGTACAACCTTTTTCTATAGATCTTTCAATTGGAATCATTTTTGTAATTCCACCATCTAGATACTTTTCACCTTCATAATCCACAACAGCCGAAGCGATAGGTAAAGCACATGTTCCACGTAATAACTCTAAATCATCATCTAAATCTTTTACATTAAAGAATACTGTCTCACCTTTTTTTAAATCATAAGCCCCGACTTCAGCTTCCATTGAATGATTTTCTCGTAGTGGTTTAAGTGATAGCTTTTCTTTCCCTAATAAATCTTCTTTAAATAAACGATTATATGCTACATAGTGTCCTTCCGTTAAAAATGCTTTAAGACCTACATTTTCACCATTACATGCATATTTAACAATCATGTTATATGGCGTTTGCTTGTTTTCTTCCATATAGCATACTAATGCGACAGCTCCAGAAGAAATACCTACACCATAATCAAATGTAATATGATGATCATTTAACCAAGCTAATGCGCCTGCAGTATATACGCCACGCATTCCTCCGCCTTCTAGAACTAGTGCATATTTTTCCATAAATTTATTTTCTCCTTAATAAACTTTATAACTTTAACATAATTAGAATAATGGTGCCATGAGTTTTAAAACAGCTCTCCATATTCTTTTATAAAATGGACATTTTTTACAATCTTCAAGTGTCACTTCATGAGACTTTTCTAATGCGTTTAAAAAGCCTTCTTTCATCTTCATTACTGCTTCATCATCTTTTAAAATCACACCATCCTCAAAGTGTAAATAATAACTACGATAGTCTGTATTTACTGTACCAACTAATCCTAAATAATCATCACTTACTATATTTTTTGTATGATTAAATCCTGGAGTAAATTCATAAATCTTTACGCCTGCTTTAATGAGTATTTCATAATAAGATTGGGTGATTGAAAATACATATTTTTTATCAGGAATATGTGGTACAAGTATTCTTACATCCACACCTGATTGAGCAGCTAAAATTAAAGCTGTTTGCATATCTGTATTTAATACTAAATATGGTGTATCGATATAAACATATTTTTTTGCATTATTAATAATAGATAAATGTGCAGACAATCCCATATTAATATCATCTGTCGGTGTATCACTAAATGGTTGGAAATAACTGTTATTTTCATAGTGCATACAAGGAAGCTTATATTTTTGATATTCCAGTACATCTTTACTATTTCTTAAATAGGAATACATGCCTAAAAACATTACGGTAAAACTCCATACAGCTTCACCTTCTAAACGAATAGCAGAATCTTTCCAATATCCAAAACGATTAATTTCATTAATATATTCATCCGCAATATTAACTCCACCGGTAAAAGCTACTTCATTATCGATGACAATTACTTTACGGTGATCTCTATTATTCATTTGAATAATTAATGCAGGACGCAATTTATTAAAGCGATATGTTTCTATTCCTATACGATTAAGTACCTTATCATAATGTTGTGGAACAGTTGTAGAACATCCAAAATCATCATAAATAAATTTTACTTCTACGCCTTCTTTTACCTTCTCTTGTAATATAGACAAAATACTATCCCACATCTTACCAAAATCGATAATAAAAAATTCCAGAAAGATAAAGTGCTTTGCTTTACGTAATTCTTCTAAAAGAACAGGAAAGAATTCTTCACCACTATCAAAATAAGTAGCTTTTGTATTTTTATAAATTGGAAAGCTAGATGATAAATAGCCACAAGAAAAAATACGGTATAAATTAGGATCGTTTTCTTTGATTTCTTCTAATACTTGTTTATCTTGAACAAGTAAATCTGCCATATTGCCATTCACTTGTGTAGTACCATTAGCTAGTTTCTTCGGCATTTTTCTACCAGCACATAATAAATAAAGCATTATACCAAATACAGGAAAAACTAGTATCAATACACACCAACCTATTGTATAAGAAGGATCTTCTTGTTTATTGATGATATAGATAACAATCACTATAGAAATGATTCTTGTAATAGGTTCTAATACATCAGCACCTGCAATATTACAAATGGATGAATAAAGAAACACTATCTGAGCAATAATCAATAGTGCAATAGAAATGACTCTACTTGTTAATATTTTAACTAAACGATGCATATGACAATTATACCAATATTTTTCTAAAGAATATATTCATAAATATTCTTCATTGTTTCTCCACGTTTATATAACCAATGGTTTTCTGGAACTTCTGTCACTTCTAAAAGATTTCCATTCAGTTTTTCTAATGTCTTTCTAGAAGGAATGTTGTCTGGTGAACAAGTAATAATAAGTTTATCCATAGCATATTCATCTTTGGCAATGTCAAACAATAATAAACAAGCATAGTATGCATAATGATGTCCACGATTAGGTTCATAGATACGATAGCCTATATTTCCTAAATAATATAATTCTTCATTCATTCCTACTCGTAAATCACATGTACCTAGTAATTTCTTTGAATCATGCAAATAAATACTATAAATTAGATTTCTTGCTCGATCAGATGAAAACTCTGGATCTATATTTCTCTCTAACACTAGATCCACTACTTCACCATATATCCTTTTTTCACTTGTAAACCATTTAAATAACATAATTTCATTCAAAAAAGCCCATAATAAAACGGGCTTTCAACTAATCCTTTGCACTTTTAATTAAATCAATATAAATATTTTTTAACTCTTCTTTTTGACTATCACTCATTTGTGATTCATCACTTTCAATCTTAAAGCCATCTACCAAAGCTAAATGATGATCTGTAATTTCACCATTTTTTACTGCAATGACTTCTGGAACTTTAAATTCAGGTTCACCATTAGAATCCGTTTCTAAAATTGGTGTGATATAAGTAAGTAGTTCATTATAAGCTTCCATTGTTGTTTGTGCATGAACATTAATGTAATAAACTGTTACACCTAATTCTTTTGCGACTTCATTAAGAATAGGTACTGCTCTTTCACACCATGGGCATCCTGCATATCCATAATAAAGAATACCACTACCACCTTCTTTAAATATGCGTACAGACTCCTCTAATGTCATTTCTACAAATGCTGGTTCACTATCATATAACCATTTATATCCACTCATATCTGCATCTGTAGTATTTAATTCAACAGAATTAGTTATCGTTACTGTTTCATTTACTTCAGTTTCTGCAGTTTGTGATTTACCGCAAGAAACAAGCGTCATTAATGCAACAAATACTAAAACGATTTTCTTCATTCAACTACCTCTTCTATGTTTTCAATCTTTTTTATTTCAGTTTTCTCATAAAATGAATCTATTTTTTCTCGCGTTGCTAAACCCTTAGAATGTGCTGTAGCACTAGAACAACATGCCGCAAATCTAAATGAATCAATCGAATCACTAGAGCGTAAGTAATTCATAATAAATCCAGCAGTCAATGAATCACCCATACCTACTGTATTTACAACTTTTCCTTTATCTAAAATTTCACATGAATAGATACCGCTATCACAAACTAATATTGCTTCATTATCTGTTAGTAACAAAACGTTCTTTGCTCCTTCTTCATGCATTAAGCTAGCTTCTTTTATTAATTCTTTTGTTGTATGCAATTCTTTTGAAGCATATAGTCCTAATTCTTTAGGTGTAGTTTTTACTAAGAATGGACCTTTTCCAATACATTCATGAATAATATTTGGATTTGTATCTAAAACAACACGCACTTTGTTGTCGATTGCTTCCTGTAACATTTCTATTACATCTTTTTCTAGATAATCAGGACAATTTCCTGCTAATGCAAAATAATCACCATCGTCTAATCTTAAAACTTTTGATTTTAGATTAGCCATTTTATCACTAGTAACATATGGACCTACAGCGTTTAAATCTGTGTCTTGGCCATCATTTACTTTTACATTAATTCTTGTTGCACCATCAACATATGTAAAGTTAGGTTGTATATAACTATATTTTTGTAATAGCTCAATATAGTAATCTCTAGTAAAACCACCTAAAAAGCCAAAAGCTCTACTAGGAATCGCTAAATTGTTTAAAACAATAGAAATATTGATTCCTTTTCCACCTGCAGCGAAATACTCCAACTTACTTCTATTTGTTGTATTTTTAACAACAGGTTCTTCAAACTCCATATAATAATCGAGTGATGGGCTTAAAGTACATGTACAAATCATATTATTTCTCCATTACTTTTCTAATAATAATACGAATAAGTTCACTAGCTTGTTCTAATTCATTGATGCAACAATATTCATATCTACCATGCATATTTCCTGCACCAGTACCTAAGTTAGGACAAGGTAATCCCATATAAGATAGATTTGCTCCATCTGTTCCACCACGAGCTGGTTCAGTTTCTGGAGTTATGCCTAATTCTTCTAATGCAGTCCAAGCAATATCACTTACTTCTGGATGCTTAGAAATTATTTCTTTCATATTTCTATATGCTCTTTCAATCTTTAATTCAACTGTTCCTTCGCCATATAGATCATTAATCCACTTAGCACTTCTTTCCATAAGTTGAATCTTATCTTCTAATTTTGAAGCATCATGGTCACGGATAATATATTCAAGTTCAGCATCATTACAAGATCCACTCATTCTTGTTAAATGAATGAAACCATCTCTATTTTCCGTATGTTCTGGTCTCATATATGCCGGTAATAAACTATGGAATTCAATTGCTACATTTTGAGCATTAATCATCTTATCTTTTGCACTACCTGGGTGAATAGAAAAACCATGAACCGTTAATACAGCACTAGCCGCATTAAATGTTTCATCACAATAATATTTAATTTCTCCACCATCCATCGTATAACCAAAATCAGCATGGAATGCATCAATATCAAAGTGTTCTGTTCCTCTACCAATTTCTTCATCTGGTGTAAAAGCAATAGATATTGGGCCATGTTTTACTTCAGGATGTTCGTGATAATATTCTAAAGCTTGCATAATTGCTGTAATACCTGCTTTATCATCTGCGCCAAGCAATGTACTACCATCAGTCACAATAATGTCTTTCCCTTTCAAATCAACCATTTGAGGAAAATCTTCAATTTTTGTTACGACACCAGGACATAATTCTATATCTTTACCGTCATAATTACGGATAATTCTAGGTTTAACTCCTTCATCATTAAAATCAGGTGAAGTATCCATATGTGCTACAAAGCCTACCGTTTGTACATCCTTATCAATATTTGATGGTAAATGTCCATATACATATCCAAATTCACTCATATATGCATCATCAATACCAAGTTCTTTTAATTCTTCTACTAGCATTTTTCCTAATACAAGTTGTTTAGATGATGATGGACTTGTTGAACTATCAGGATCTGACATTGTTGGAACACATGCATAACGTATTAGTCTTTCTTCAGCTTTCATCATTCAATACCTCCAGTCTCAATCTTTGAGAACGTACAATCAAAAAACGAATTTCCTGGACTACATGCATAAATACCAGGAGTCGCGATTATTTTATCACCAAACTGTACTCTTCGCATATTACGGAATGTTTTTCCATCGCCACTACACATAAATTGTATAAATTTTTCTTGTACAGTTATGCGAAAATACAGGTTTTTTATTCCTTTACCTATATCTCTATATGATCCATCAAAATAACCATCGAGATAATGTTCGCAAAATATCTCATTGATATCTTTATTTTTGGCACGAATGCCATACTTCCACCAATCATAATCGTTTATTTTTATAATTAATCCACATTCATCAAGTACATTTTGAAAAGCATAATCTATTCTAGAATCATAACGAAAACTCGATAATGTATCTCCTAACAAACCAAATGCAGTTACTTCATTTTGAACTAAAGTATCTAATCTACTTTGAGGTTCTGTTTCTAAGATTAACTTATCACTACTAAATATATATAATTTTGGTTCATGGAACCATGTCCATAAACTAGGATTAATTCTTTTACTCATAGAATTTAAATTTATACTTTCCTTTTCCGTGACCTGCTACAGGTTGTATTATTTCTACTTTCAATAAATTTGAAAATAATTTTGACACTGCAGAACTTTTAAGACCTAATAATGTCATCACTTTGCTACGTCCAAATACTTCATCTAATCCAAATTCAGCGAACATTTTATAAACATAAACCATTGTCCTAGTAGATAACATTTCTTTTTTTCCAAATAAAACACTTTCAATGTCCACTTTTTTTCTTCAATGTCCATTTTTAGATTTTGAATGTCCACTTTTTCAGTTCCAATGTCCACATTATTTACAGAATAAATATAAAGTTCACGATTACTCAGCTTATTTTTTTCATCTAATAATAAATTTTTCAAAAATCGTTCTAGGTATTCTGTCGTTTCATAAACATCTTGTTGAAGATTTGTATAATTAGCGCGAACTAAAGCATTTCTAAAGTACCAAGAATTTTGAGCGAAAATTTCATTAGTTACAGAGAATCCAAGTTTTATCAAATATTTGATAAAAAATACCGCTGTTGTTCTTGTATTTCCTTCACTAAAAATATGAATTTGCCAGAGTCTAGATACAAATAAAGCAAGATGATGAATGATTTCATTCATTGTAAGACCTTTATAACTGAAATCTTGTTCACAAGAAAAATCATAAGACAATGTCTCTAATAGTTCTGATGCACTTCCATATATAACTGTTTCACCATCAAGAACCCATTCTTTCTTAATTATATTTCTTTCTCTTACTTTCCCCGCATGATCATATATTCCTTCAAATAGTTTTCGATGAATAGAAATATATTCGTTTGGTGAAAAAGTAAACGCTCTTTCCGAAAGTATCTCTGCAATTCTCGATGAAACAATATCTGCTTCTATTGTATCTTCATCACTTGGTAGTACACCTTCTTTTTCTTCATAGTAACTGCTAATTCTGCTTTGTGCTTCTTTTAATGATATTTCGCCTTCAATATTTTGAATTGCTGTATCAATAAGATATTTTGAAGGTTTTAGACCATCTACAGCCTGTAATCCAATAGCAGTACTCCAAACATATTTTTTGTAATACTTATCCGGTTCAGATTCTATTAAATATTCTTTAAAAGGATCTTTTTCCATTTTTACTCTCCAATTTCTAATACATCTCTATTTTTACAATTTTCCCTAAACATTCTAAATCTTTTGCCATATCTTGTATTAAAGCTATTTTGGCATTTAAAGAAATTGTAGAATAAGCAATTGCTTCATGAGCAGGATTGTCGCTTAATCCAACCATAAATGTAATACTACTTGATTTTAATAATTCCCTAATCAAACAAGTTGCTCCATCTTGTTCAAGAGACAGTATAACATTTTCTGCAAAGCTTTCCTCTTCTACTGCTTTTTTCAATAAACGAGATACTTTTTGTAAAGTTAATACACCTTCTGTAACTAGATCAATACCATCAATAAAACCTTTTGGTGGAACATCTGGTAACAGATTAAAAATACTATCCGTTTTTAATTCTCTATTTGTCACTCTAGCGACAATCGTACTAGTCGTACCACCACAACATATTTTCTTTCCAGTAGCTTCTAGTAATCGTTTTACTACTTTTTCATCATCTTCTTTATTTGATGGTGGTCCAACCATTACTCTAGTTTCTAATGCTTCAATTATATGTAAACAAGCAACCGTTGAATCATCTCCAGGTTTGCCACCATATAAATAATTCACATTACTTAATAGCATTCTAGTTACATCACTTGCACTATCTTTTTCTTGTAGGTGCTCCGTCAAAAACTTTTCAACTTCATTTTGTCCCCATCCAAAATTCAAACTCATGCCAAGACCCGCAAATAATACGCCATCACTAAAAGTAATCAAATAATCTTCAGGGTCACATAAAAAGTTCATTAAATAAATTGTTTTACCATAATATGTACGTATTTGTTCATCTGGATGAACAACTTTACCTTTATGAATATATACAACAGATGGATTATCATATTGAGCAATAAAAACTGCTCCATCATAATACACTTGAATAATTGTAAAAGTTGAATATGCTATCTCTCTTTCTGAACAAACAGGTAAAGTAGATGAAATTGTTTCAATCGCATCTTTTAAGTTCATTCCAGAAAATACCATTTCACAAATAATCGTACTTGTTAAAGTAGAAAGAATATTGGCTTTTACACCACTCCCTAAACCATCTGCTAACACCAAAACAACACAAGTATCACTGCGTTTAATTTGAACACGATCACCACAAAGTTCTTCATTTTTTTTATTTAATGAATGCCAACAAGCATCAATATGAATGATTTCACTCATTGGTATCTTCCATCGCTTCCTTTAATTTTGTTAAAGCTACTTTTGATTTAGCAGTCGTTTCACCAAGTAAACTTGCGATTTCTTGTACAGTACGCATTTGTTCATCAATAACTTGTTGCGTTACATTGAAAGTCTGTTCACGCATATTACGTAAAATTCTTTCTTTCATTTCTTCATTTGTACGATCCATCAAAATCACAACAGTATATTTTTCATTTGGAACTTTCACTACTGCGTGATCGATTAATTTATGATAGCTTTCATATTCAACACGAATATTTTCAGAATGCTTTGTTGTATTTTGAATCGCTTCTTCTACTTCTTCACTTGGAAGGATAGATGCAATAGGCATGCCTGTTGGATTAATCATATCTAGATTTAGCATTAATTGTGCACTTG
>CAVAZS010000061.1:0-13975 GCA_963593385.1 Lachnospiraceae bacterium
GTCATTTTTATAGTAGATAATAATGTTTCTTGATTAACTGACGCATTCAATTTAACCATCGGTGCTTTTGATTGAGAAACGGTTGTGACTAAGTCGGTTACTAAGAAATTACGATCATGAGATAAAATTGTTAAATTACAATCATATAGTTTATCTGGATCTTCTTGTTCCCACTCAACATGAATTAAACGAGCACCTTTTACTTTTACATTTCTGCAATCTGAACGATGTACTTTTACACCTTCACCTTGAGAAATATATCCTGTTATCTCATCACCATATACAGGCAAACAACATTGGGCAATGCTCATTTTCATCGATTCAACACCAGGAACAAATACACCAATCTTACTTGTTGGTTTACGCTTAGTTTCATGATTAATGATTTTATTTAGTTCTTGATCACTAATTGAACGCTTTTGATTTGTTAGTTTTTCACATACTGATACCGGATTAATAATTTTAGAAGCTAAGCCATACATTAAATCAGTATAGTTGTTTACACTAAATTGACTAAATATACTTTCTAGCTTTTTCTTATCCATGTATTCATCTGGATTAAAGCCACGTTTTCTTAATTCATCTGATAGTACTTTTTCACCTACAGGAACTTTTTCTTCTTTCTTTTCTACTTCCTTACGCATGAAATAAGCACGAATCTTACTTTTTGCTTGATTTGTTTTTACAAACTTCAACCAATCTTCACTAGGTCCAGTACCTTTCATGGTTTTAATTTGTACAACATCACCTGTATGAAGAACAGTATTTAATGGAACGATTGCATCATTGACAATTGCTCCAACCATAGTATGACCAACATCAGTATGAATTCTATAGGCAAAGTCTATTGGTGTAGCACCATTTGGCAAGTCAATTACTCTTCCTTTTGGTGTCATAACATAAACATTTGCTTCAAAAACATCTCTTTGTAATGTTGCCATATATTCACTAGCACTAGTATTAACATTTTCACCAGTAAATATTGCAAAATCACGATACCAAGATAAACGATCTTCTATTTCTTTTTGTTCTACTTTAGCGTCATAGTGGCCACCTTCTTTATATCTCCAGTGTGCCGCAACACCTCGTTCAGCAATTTCATCCATTTCTTCTGTACGAATCTGTACTTCAAATATCTTTCCTTCATCACCAATTATTGTTGTATGAAGAGATTGATACATGTTTGTTTTTGGTACAGCTATATAGTCTTTTAATCTACCTGGAATAGGTCTATATTTTGCATGAATATAACCTAAAATTTCATAACAATTTAATTTTGTTTTTGTCACAATACGAATTGCAAGTAAGTCTAATATCTCGTCAAAACGTTTATGACGTACTTCCATCTTATGATAAATAGAATATAAATGTTTAGAACGACCAAAAATACGGAATTCTATATTTTGTTCATGTAGAATTTCGCTAATCTCTTGAATCATTTTCTGTACATAAGCTTCTCGTTCTGTCTTTTTTGCATCAACTAAATGCGCAATACGATAGTATTCTTCAGGATTCAAATAATAAAAGCTTAAATCTTCTAATTCATTCTTAATTGAACTAATACCTAAACGATGGGCAATAGGTGCATATACATCTAAAGTTTCAGCAGAAATACGTTTTTGACTCGCTTCCGGTTGAAATTCTAATGTACGCATATTATGCAAACGATCGGCTAATTTAATTAAAATAACGCGAACATCATTTGCCATCGCAATAAATAATTTACGATGATTCGCTGCCTGATATTCAGGATCATCTTTACCATGAAATTTAATTGCACCTACTTTTGTAACAGATTCAACAAGTTCGGCAATTTCAGGATTAAATTCCTTAGCTAATTCTTCTTTTGTTACAGGAGTATCTTCTATGACATCATGCAAAAAACCAGCTGCGATTGTAGAAGGTCCACAATGTAACTCAGCCAATATATATGCTACACCAACAACATGAACAAAATATGGTTCCCCACTCTTTCTCTTTTGATTCTCATGTAATTTTTCAGCATAACTCGCTGCTCGATGAATTAGATTTAAATTTTCTTCTTTATGGATATATTCTTCACATTTTTGAAATACATCATCAACAGTAGCTGCTTTTGTACTAGCCATATCAAATATCCCCCTTTCTTTAGAAAAAAACCGAAGCATCCCCTCTCCGGTTAATTTTTCTTAGCAATCTGACATTGTTAGAATAGAATAAACATCGTAATCTTTTAATGTTTCTCTACCAGGTAATCCTTCAAGTTCGATTACACAAGCTACACCAGCTACAACACCACCTAATTTTTCAATTAGATTAACTGTTGCTTTAGCACTTCCGCCTGTTGCTAGTAGATCATCTATTACTAATACTCTTTGACCCGGTTTAATGGAATCAACATGCATACATAATTCATTTGTTCCGTATTCTAATGAATAACTTTCTGTAATTACTTCACGAGGTAATTTACCTGGCTTTCTTACTGGAATAAATCCCATTCCTGCTTCTAATGCTACAGGACAGCCAAATAGGAATCCTCTTGATTCAGGACCTGCAATTAACTCTGCATTAACCTTTTTAGCATATTCACTTAATAATTTTGTTACTTCTTTGTATGCTTCTGGATTATTTACAATTGGTGTAACATCTCTAAACATGATTCCTTTTTTAGGAAAATCAGGAATTGAAGCAATATACTTTTCTAAATCTAATGACATCTCTATGTCCCTCCGATATTTATGAACTTTTTTATTATACTATGAAATTATTCAATTTCCATGCTATCTATCAATATCTGTGGTGTTTTTATACCTCTAAATTCATTTATTGCTAATGTTCCTACCACATATTTAGGATTTTCTACTTCTTCTATTTTTTGATAACTGAAAATAACACCATCTAGTTGATTTGAAAAAGTATATTTTGTTACTTTTTCATATGACATTTTTCTAAGAACTTCAGGACGTTCTAAAGCAAATTTTAATTTCCCTATTTCTTTAGGAATTGGTTTAATTTTATTTAAATCTTGTATTTGTTCAACAGATATATCATTTGTATAAATTTTAATTACATCTTCCTTTGGCTCTTGAACAGTAACATTTAGATCAAGATATTTTTGTTTAATTTGCTTTTGAATATCCTCTAATTTATCTTTATCAAAAGCAAATCCAACAGCTTGTTCATGACCACCAAATGCACAAAATCCATCAAATTCTTTCATAAATTCAAACAAATTAAATCCTGGAATACTTCTACCACTAGCTTTCACTAAATCCTCATGACTAGTCATAATAATACATGGTCGTTTATAATCAAATGCTAATTTTCCAGCTACTAAACCTGCTATTCCCTCATCAAAACTTTCATCATATAAAATAATTAATGGTGAATCATCAATCATACTTTCAGCTTTAGTTGCCATAGCATTAGACATTTTTTTTCTAAGATCATTTACCTTATTTAAAGAAACACTATAGGAAGAAATATATTTCAAGTTGTTTGATAATAAAAATGGTACTAGTGTATTTACATTAGATTCATCTTTAATGCGAGCAACACTGTTTAATTTAGGAACAACTTGAAATGCTATGGCTGTTTCATCTATTTCTGTACCTTTACGAAATAAAGATGAAACAGATGGTACAACACCTTGTTTTAATAATTCTATACCTTTACGAATAATAACTCTTGTTTCTAACCAGAATGGCATTACATCACCGATTAATGCAATTGCTGCTAATGCTGTATGAACGTCTACTTCACCAAGTAGATTTCTAGAAAGTTCTAAAGCTACTCCAGCACCAGATAAATATTTATATTCTTTTTCCATATAATCTGGATGAACTACAATATCTGCATTTACTTCATCTTCAATTTGATGATGATCTGTCACAATAATATCTATTCCTAATTCATGTGCTTTTTGAATTGCATCAAATGCTTTTACGCCATTATCTACTGTAATAATTAGCGTATATCCTTTTTGATAAGCTAGTTCCACTGTATGACTAGATAAACCATAACCTTCTTTAAAACGGTCAGGTATATAGTAACCATTTTCAATTTCTAATTTATCTAAAACATCTTTCATGATAGCCGTAGAACAAATACCATCCGTATCATAATCACCGCCAACAAATACTTTTTCATGTTTATTTTTAGCTTCAAGTATTCGACTACATGCATCCTTTACACATTTTGCTTCACTTGTTTTAAGAATAGTATTTGTATCTAACACTTCTTTTATTTGTTCGTCACTTAATTTAGCTTTTGCAATAACTTTAGAAACTAAAGTAGTTAGTTGATATTTTTCTTGTATTTCTTTTTCATCTACATCGATAACGTTATATTTCACTTTCCTAATACCAACTTTCTAAAGTAATCACCACGAGCTTCAAAATTCTTAAAATGGTCATAAGAAGTTGATGCTGGAGATAAAAGTACATATGAATATGGACGAGCAATCTTTTTGGCTAATTCTACTGCTTCATCTAGATTTTCCACATCAAATAGTCCATCGCGTTCTAATCCTTTGTCTTTCATTTCTTGATGAATTCGTTTGCCTGTAGCATACATAAAAATAACTTGCACATCTTTTTTCTCATATAAAGCTTGTTCTAACTTATCATAATGAATACCACGATCCATACCACCAACTAAAACAACTGAAGTATTTGGATAAGTTTCTAATGCTTGAATACATGTCTCTCCTATTGTAGAAATAGAATCGTTGATATAGGTTACATTATCAATTGAACCAATATTTTCTAAGCGATGTTTTAATGGAATAAATTCTTTCGCTGCTTCTAAAAATAATTCATCGCTAACCTCATAGATTTCAGCAACTTTATAGGCAACTGAAAGATTTTGATAGTTATGTTCGCCTTTTAACGCACATTCTTTTATTTCTATTTGTTTTGCACCATTATGTAAGATATTACCTGTTGCATAGATATCTTTACCAATTTTAATCGCATCATTTCTATTTGCACGATGTGCTATAGCTTCTCCAATAATCAAAGTATCATTGTCTTTTTGGTGCAAGAAAATTTGATCTTTTGCTCTTCCATAATTTTCGAAAGTTCCATAATGATCTAAATGTTCATCAAACAAATTGATATAAATCGCAACATGAGGAGAATAAGTAGAAAATTCTAGTTGATGACAAGATATTTCAAATACAACTAAAGCGTCTTCTGTTAATTCATCAATCACATCAAAACATGCTTTACCAATATTGCCTACTAAGAAAGTTTTATATTTTTTGGATAATACTTTAGCGATAATAGAAGAAGTTGTACTTTTTCCTTTTGTACCTGTTATTCCAATTGTTTGATTACGATAATGCTTTAAAAATAGTGGTGCTTGTCCTGTAATTTTTGTTTTATCAATTGTATTAGGCACAACAATACCTGGTGCTTTAATAATTAAATCATAATCGTTAAAGTTTGTTTCACTTTCAGTTAGTAAAACAGTATTTGTTGTATTTTGGATACGATCAATATTTTTATCCGCAATCGTTAATGTTTGACTAGGAAGTAAGGAACGAATAAATTCATACGAAGATTTTCCTTCCATACCATATCCCCAAATTAATATATTTTTATTTTCAAATTCTTCAATCCATTTTTCACGATCAATCATTTATTTAAACCTTCTATCTTTTCATGCATAATCTTTTGGTATTCAGGGATGACTAAATTTTCATCATTCCACATACTCATATCTAATTTACGATCTTTATAGTATTCATAGAATGAACTATCTTTATATTTTTCATATAAATAAGGATATTTTTTATTCTCTTGATTATGTCTAGCAATACACATATTTATTGCAATATTTACTTCTTCACGTGTTCCAACACATTCAAATGGCTTATTAATAGATATACCTGTCAATTGTGCAAATAAGTCATATAATTCAGAATCATTTAAAATATCCCTACCAAAAATATGAATAATTTCTTCATCACTTAAAAAAGCACTTAACATAATTGCAACGAATAAACACTTAGCACATTTACCACACCACTTTTCTTCTTTTTGTCCTACATTACAACTTCTAAATACTTCATGATAATTTTTAAGTGTAGAAAAAATACAAGTAATCTGTAATTCACTTAAAGGTCTTAGTAAAGAAAAATAATGTATTTCATCTGTAATATAGTGATCCATGTAGAATTTAAAATCTTCTTCAAATTCAAATGTTTTACTATATTGGTGATTCACTTTACTACCTTGTATTGTTGATTCATTTGCACTAGCTTCATTAGACAAACAAATATATTTCTTCTCATAAACAATTGAAGTTAAAACAGACGCAAATGCAGCCATAGCAGAAAAAGGTGTATGTCCATTTAAATAGCCTTGTTTATTTAACTCTAGCATTCTTTTATCTAGTGTTCTTGTTGGATTAATTAAGTATTCATTTTTGTATCCGGCAGCTTCAGCACTATGAATAGCACTCATTACTTTATTAATCACAAAAGCATGATTTTCATCTTTCATACTATCTAAAAGATATAAACTAACAAAAGAATCTTTTCCGCCACCTACCGGTATGAGATTACCTTTGTATATTCCATTATCTTCTTCACCTTCAATGACATTTCCTTCAGAAATTAAATTCATAAATGAATCTATATCTGTTTCAATATGGTTAATATAAAAGAATTCTCCTAAACCATTAAAATATAGCTTTTTCCACCAATTCTTCTGTGTTTCGTCTAAACTTCCACATTCTATATGAACATTTGGTGCACATGTAATCTTCCAATAACTAATTAACTCAACAAGACCCAAAGAAAAAGCAGCTTCCTTAAATACTTTCAAATTATGAACAGTACGACCGTTTACTGGTTTTTTCAAAGTAAATGTAGGTTCAAAAAAAGATAAATCTTTAATTTCAAATGTATATGTAATTTTTACTTGTTCTTCATTTTCTTCAATTTGAAATGAATGATAATAAAAATCTGTATATTGATTTCTTAACGTATTAAATTCCATAGTTCACCATCCATCTCTATTATAACTTTTCTAATAAATCAATCACATCATCCATTGAATCTTCTTCAAACTCAATCAAATTTTTTAATTCATCATCTGGTTTAATCGTGTCAAAGATAAAACAATGATGCATATTTGCACGTGTTGCCGCAACAATACCATTTTTAGAATCTTCAACAACCAAAATAGAACTAGGATCAATATTTAATTTTTCACTAGCTGTTAAAAAGATTTCTGGACTAGGCTTTTTTTCTTTAACTTCATCACCACATACCATGACATCATATGGTAATTCAATAGATACTCTAGACAATAAACATTTCACATAAGATTTAGGACTACTAGAACAAATACCAATTTTATAACCATTCTTTTTTAGATATTGAAATAAAGGGATTAAACCTTTTTTATTTAAACAGTCTTTATTGATACTACCCCAGAATTTTTCATCCATTCTTCTTGGCATCATCACTTCTAATAATTCTTCAAATCCAGGAATAACAAAAAATTGTTTAATGTCTCCACCACCTGTTACTTCAATAAAGAAATTATCAGGTAAAGCTACTCCATATTCTTTAGCTGTTTCTCGCCAAATCATTTGAGAAACGATTTCTGTATCAAACATTGTGCCATCACAATCAAATAGTACTGCTTTAATATTCATTACTAATCTCCTATCAAAAAAAGTAGCGGATATCCGCTACTTAATTATGCATTAATTCCTTTAATTGTATACTCATCAAGAGCTTCTTTTTTCACTTTTTTTGCTTTCTTTTGTTTAGGCGTATAGTGTGAACGAATATAAGTCCAAACAAATGGCATGATAAACATTGAAGAAATTGTACCAGCAATCAAACCAACAAACATTGCAAATGTAAATGTAAAGATAGATTGAGAACCAGCAATTAATAGAACAATTACAGGTAATACTGTTGTAATGAAGCTATATAAAGCCATACGGAATGTATTGTTTAAAGCTTCGTTTGCAATCTTTGTATATTCAGTATTACTAATCTTACCTTTTCTGTTGGAAATTGTTTCTTTAATACGATCACAAACAACGATTGAGTTATTGATTGAATAACCAATGATTGTTAATAAGACAGAAATAAGTTCTGTATTAACTTCAAAACGGCAAATTGCAAATACTGATAAAGTAATTAATACGTCATGGATTAAAGCAACTAAACAACTTAATGAATAATCAAACTCATATCTAAATGCAATATATAGTAACATTGCAACCCAAGCAACTAGTGTTAAGATAACAGCATTTCTTACTAATTCTTTACCTACTACTGGAGTAACAACATTATCACCTGGTTCAATACCATAGCTTTCTGTAAATGCTGTTTTAATTTCAGTTAGTTGATCAGTTGTTAGAGAATCTTTAGTTGTAGCATAAACTGTTGTATCACCAGATTCTTGATAAGAGAAATTATCATAGCCCATAGCTTTTAATTTTTCTTCTACTTCTTCACTAGTAATAGCAGTTTCAGAACTGATTGTTAATTTAGTACCACTAGAGAAATCAATACCAAGATTCATGAATCCATTGTTATTCGCGGAATGAATAATACCAGATCCTAAAGCACAAACTAGAACAATAACTGCAGCGATAATAACTTTCTTAGAATAAGATAAGAAATTAATTTTCTTATAGCCAAAGTAGAATTGTTTTTCTCCTTTAGATACATCAGGAATTTGGTTCTTCTTTACACCAAACCATTGAGGTTTATCATCACATATACCTGTTTCAGCTAGTAAATTTAATAAGAATCTAGATAAAGCAACGTTTACGATTAATGTCATTACAACAGTGATAATTAACATTGTTGCAAATCCTTTAACTGAACCATTACCCCACCAATACATAATTAAACCAGCAAGTAATGTTGTAAATTGAGCGTCAAAAATAGTAATAAATGAAGATTTTTGACCTTGAGCAATAGCAGATTGAACACTATGTCCTTTATATAATTCTTGACGAATTCTTTCATAAGTGATGATATTTGCATCTACTGTCATACCAACACCTAATACAAGTGCGGCAATTCCAGGAAGTGTAAATACTGCACCAATTACAGCATAGATTCCAAATATAGCCCATAAGTAAGCTGCTAACATGATACTAGCAAGTACACCTGGTACACGATACTCATAAACCATAAATGCAATAACAAGTAATACACCAATTAAACCAGCAACAGCTGTTTTATTTAATGCGTCTTTACCAAATTCAGCAGAAACAACGTTTGAACTGATTTCAGTTAACTTAACTGGTAATGAACCAGAGTTAATTAAGTTAGCAAGTGTTCTAGCTTCACTTTCTGTAAAATTACCAGAAATAATGCAGTCTCCAGAAATTGTAGAAGTTACACTAGCTGCAGAAATATATTTAGGTTCTTGACCAGCTGCTTCTTTTTGTCTTTCAGTTTTATAAGAATCGCCTTCTTCATAGTCTAACCAAATGACCATTACATTTTCGCCACTTGAAGAACTCTTTGCAGCGATAGTTGATGTAATTTCACCAAATTTACTACCATCTGCGATTTTTAGAGAAACTACAGGTTTACCATCTTGATAACCAAGAGAAGCACCACCTTCAGCGATAATTGACGCATCACTTAACTCGTTATCATCAACATCTCTAAATGTAAGATTTGCTGTTGTACCTAGCATTTCACGAGCTGTTTCTTGATCTGCTACACCAGCAAGTTGAACTCTGATACGATCATCACCTTCAACTGTGATTTGTGGTTCGCTTACGCCAAGTACGTCAACTCTCTTTGTAATACTATTGACTACTGCTGTCATATCAACATCTTGTCCTTCATTTAAAGGTTCGATTTGATATAAAATTTCAAATCCACCTTGTAAATCTAAGCCAAGATTTAGATTTGATTTGATAGTACTAAATGTAGAAATAATTAGTACTGCTAGAATTGCACAGACAACAAATATTTTCGTTAACCCATGCTTCTTTTTCTTCTTTTCCATGAAATTACTTTCCTCCAATTAAATCTGAGAAATCAGATAATGATTTCTCACTCCCACTAATAATTGCTTGTCTAGATAAAAATTTAACGATATCGTTGCCTGTAACTGACATAACATCATTTACAGCAACATGTAAAGCTTTAGGAACTTTTCTTTTCCAAACCACTTGTGATAAATAATCCTCTAGATTTTGATAAGACAATGTAGATAATGCTTCACGCTGAAGTTGGTGTAGTTTAACAACCATTGTCATTTGTACTTCAGTATTTGTTGTATCAAAACATTCTCTCTCCATCCTATCCTCTTTCTACTTGCAAGTGTATATTATAACAGGGAAATTTAAATATTAAATCTATTTTCCTGCAAAGAATCCAATAATTGCAAATAATGCTGAAATAATCCAGAACAAATGAACTGTATTATTTTCTGTCATTCCTTTGATCACAAAAGAATAATGGATTGGTGTATATGGAAATACTTTTTTATGTCTTGTTTTTACTGATGTAATTTGAATGATTACACATAATGTTTCTACAACGAATATACCTCCAACTAAAATTAATGGAATTTCTTTCTTTAGTACCATTGCAAGTGCCGCTAAAACACCACCTAACGCAAGTGATCCTGTATCGCCCATAAAAATCTTAGCTGGCTTTACATTGTAATGTAGATAACCTAATAAAGCACCTAATAAGCATGCAATAAAAATAGTGATACTTCTTTTACCACTCATATATGCAAAAAACATAAATACTGTAAATACACTAAAAGAGCAACCTGCAGCTAAGCCATCCATGCCATCCGTTAAATTTACAGCATTACTTGTTCCTGTAAACATAAATAGAACTAATATTACATAGAAAAAGCCAAGTTCGATTACTGGTCCATTAAATAATAATTGAATACTTAATACAGAATGTCCTTGATAGATTGCATAGAAAACAATTGCTAATAAAAGTTGTAATCCAAATTTATATTTAGCTTTTAGACCATCATTATTCTTTTTTACGGCAATTAAAAAATCATCAGTAAAACCAATAAGACCATATCCAATAAATGCTAAAAATATCATGCATACTTCAAAATCAAAGATACAACTAGGATTCAATAGTATTGTCACTAGTACTGGTACAATGATGAATAAAGCACCACCCATGATTGGTGTTTTTGCTTTGTCTTTATATTCTTGTAGACTATAGTCATTTACTGTTTGATTAAAGCTAATTTTCTTTAAGAAATCAATAAAATGAGGCATAACAAGAAGCACAACTATCAAGCTGATTGTAAATCCAAGCATCATTCGAATCGCCATGTTTCTATCCCCTTTCTAAATCTTGATAATTATACCTAAATCCCTATTCAAACACAACTTCTATTTCCGTTCCCTTAGTAACAGGAGTACCCGCAGAAATATTTTGAGATGTAACGACACCTTCACCTTCTAACTTAAAGCCAAATTGAGTTACCGACCACAAAGCAGTTACTTCTTTACGTGTCCATCCAGTCAAATCAGGCATAATGAAATTATTCGTATCCGTAATTAAGAATACTTTTTGGCCAGAAGTAATATATGAATTTTCTGCAGGATATTGAGCAATAACTGTATCGCCATTCCCTAAAATATATTGATTTGTATTAGAATCTGCTAGTTTTTCTGTTGCATATTCTAAGCTATGGTTAACAAGACTTGGCATTTCACTAGTAACAATTTCTGTTAAATCTTCAGAATCAACAGTTTCTGTAGTATCTGTCGTTTCTTCTGTAGTATCAGAAATACTACTTGTAAAACCAAGACGAATTGCTGTCTTACGTAATAAGTTTTTCACATGGTCTGTTTTATATTGCGCATTAGCATCATATGGAGCTTCAAAGCAATAATAAACCATGACTTGTGGATTCTCCGCTGGCATAGCACACATGATTGATACAATTGTATATCCTGATTGATAACCACCATTTACCGCAACTTCGGCAGTACCTGTTTTACCCATTAGTTTACATTCTGGTATTTGATAATATTTAGCAGTACCTTCATCGTCATTAATAACACGATATAAAATACCTTGTAATGTTTTCGCAGTATCTTCAGTAATTGGATTACCTGTCACTTTTGTTTCAGCTTGATAAATCACATGACTTGAATCATAAGAATCACGAATTGAATCAATATAATATGGTCTTACCATTGTGCCATCCCCAAATACCGCACTATATGCTTGTAACATTTGTAACATTGTTACTGTCGAACCTTGACCATAACTTAAAGAAATCTTATCTGCAGGCCATGTAAAGTTTAATGATCCTGTTTCTTCTGGTAAACCATCAGAATTAACAACTTGGAAGAAACCAAATTTTTTCATGTATTCTAAGTGTGTATCTGCGTTAATCAAACGATTTTGTACTTCAGCAGTGACTGTATTTAATGACATAATTAATCCATAGTCTAGTTGAATCATGCCATAATTTTTTCTTTTCGCATTATAGATACATCCATAACCATTACTTTCAACACGAACCGGATTATTATTTTCATCACTAGAGAAACAATATGGACCACTATATACTTCTTCTGTCCCATCATATGTACCTTCATTGATTGCGGCCGCATAAGTAAATGTTTTTAGTGTAGAACCTGGTTCATAAGGAATTTGTGTACCATAGTTGTTATAATCTGTAATTTCTAAAGTATTCGGATCAAATGAAGGACTCTGTCCCCAAGCAAGTATCTTACCTGTACTTATTTCCATTACTGATCCCCAAACTCTTGATGCATTAAATTCATCATTAGTCATTTCAAAAGATTCTTCTAGAGCTTGTTGAATAACGGAATCAAGTGTAGTGTAAACATCATATCCATTTACTGCAGATACTGTTTCTTCTTTCATACCTGGTAAAATATTTCCATCTTTATCCGATTGATAAGTACTATATCCATCTGTTCCTTGTAAATAACCATTAAGATATAATTCAGCACCCATCTTACCAACAGTCGAACCAGTTTCATCAGATTGTGCAAAACCAATTAAATTAGACGCAAAAGTACCTAAAGGATAAACACGTTGAATGGAATCTGTAAATTCAATACCAGGTAAATTTAAAGCTTCTATTTCTTCTTTCGTAGATTTAGATAAATTTCTTCCTGCAGTACCAAGTTCAGTTTGATATACATCTTGGTTAAGATAATTCAAACATGTTTCATAATCCATTTTTAAAATCTTAGATAAAGCAGATGCAGTACCTTCTTTGTCTTTAACATACGCAATTGTATCCCCTGTCGAAGGTCTATTTTCATCTAAGATACATACAATATTATAAGTTTTACTATCTTGAGCAATAATTGTTCCATTACGGTCATAAATATTGCCACGTAGTGCTTTATTTGTTGTTGTCACTGTATTCGCCGAATCGGCATATGCACTTAAATCAGTACCAGATCCTAAATGTACTTTAGCGATAGTAACCAAAAAAACATTAGAAGCAATTAGTACCATTACCGCTAATGTTATCATGAATATAATAAATGTAATCTTTTGTGTTCTATTACGAACTTTTTTCCTCATTCTATTTTTATTCTCCGTCATTTACCGCTATTGTAACAATATTATCTTGATTTAGCGATAGACCATTTTCATTTGCAATATTATCAACTCTTTCACGAGTACTTAAAGTTTGTATTTCTACTTTGATTGCATCATTTTGTGTTTCTATTTGTGCAATCTCACGTTCAATTGATTGTTTCTTTGCACTAAGAGTATTATTGACCGTTCTTAAAAAGAGTCTAGTTGACAATGCAAAAGCACCAGAAAATAAACAGAATACTAATGTAAATCCTATTAAATTAATTTGTTTTTTGCTTTTTTTATTTTTCTTTTTCATGTCATTTCTCCCTTTCAATTACTCTTAGTTTTGCGCTATGTGCACGATGATTTTCTTCTAATTCATCTGTACCACTTTCAATTGGTTTCTTTGTAATAAGAAGATAATCCGGT
>CAVAZS010000062.1:0-13645 GCA_963593385.1 Lachnospiraceae bacterium
GAAAACTTTGTCTCTGCTCAATGATTAGTTATAGTCACGATAGTGACTTTTTTTTTAATTTTGACATACAAGGCGTAACTGTTGTTATCGTACTGCATCGTCTGACAATGCCATATCTTCTTTCCATTGTGGTTGATGAGATGTCATGCCACCGTCCAAGGTAATTACTTGACCGTTGATATAGTAGGAATCATCGCAGGCGAGAAATAGTGCAAGTGGTGCAGAATCCGCACCAGTGCCGATGCGTGTCTCAGGAATATGAGAGAGCATGAATTCTTTATACCAGTTGATTTCTGGAGTATTCTTCCAAGTTGGGTTGGCCATAACGCCTGGTCTAATACAGTTGCAACGGATACCTTTTTTGCCATACTGGGCAGTTATACTACGAGTCATCGACTCTACGCCAGCCTTCGCTGCACCGTAGGCTGTGTGACCGAGGATACCATGGCTACCTCCAATTGAACTGAAATTCACTATTGCACCGGAATTCTTTTTCTCCATTATTGGAAGAACATGCTTGCTGAAAAGGAAGCCGCTACGGAGGTTTATCGCTATATCCTTATCAAAGTCCTCAATAGAGCATTCGTGAAGATAGCCAGTATCTAGGACCATTATGCATGCAATATTTACAAGAATATCTACAGTCCCATATTTCTCAACGCACATGTCTACACATGCCTTAATTTGATCTTCACTTGTTACATCGGTTTTGACGAATGTTGCTTCTCCACCTTTTGCACAAATATCATTAACAAGCGACTGACCTGCTACTTCATTGAGATCAACCATAATGACTTTCGCGCCTTCAGCAGCGTAAAGTTTGGATATTGCGGTGCCTGCACCACCGCATGCTCCAGTTATTATTGCAATTTTACCTTCAAGTTTTTTCATGATTATAACTACCTTTCTTAAATTTACCTTTCTTAAATGATGAGCGTTGTTTCAATAGTAATGAGTTTCAATTGCTGTCATGACAACGCGATTCCTCAGTGTGAGCCAACACACTATTATCGAGGAAATAAACTGTAATATATAAAAATATTAACTTTATAATGAGTTTCATGTTAATCGTGATAGAGCTCTCTAAGCTTTTTGCCCTGCTTTTGACATGTAAGATGCAACATTGTCAAAATTACTATTATTGCAATGATTGCTATCCATGCGACAGTATATCCGACGCTTTCTGCAAGCAGAGCAATAATGGTTGTTGATAACGCGCAGCCTATGAGATAGCAGGCGTATGCAATTCCGTATATTCCTGCAAAATCCTTGGTGCCAAAGGTTTCGGTGATGACCATTGTAGGAACTACCTGACACATAAATACGGCCAAGCCCTGACAGGCACACCAAACATATGCGAGAGTCTTGATTTTGTTAGCAAATATGAGGCAGATAATGCCCACAATAAGCATAGCTGCACCTAAGAATATGCCTTTTTTGATACCAATCTTTTCGAGTACCCCACCTCCTGCCGCATTGCCGACAATACCGAAAAGTGTAAATACTGTCATAATAAATCCTGCCGCGGTGATCTCCCAACTCCCAGTGCACAGGAAGGTGACAACGTGATTGGCAATGCCTGCCGCGTATATGCCAGTAAGAAACATTGCCGCACATGCAAAATAGAATACTGGTGACTTAAGTGCAATCTTCTTATCAACACCGAGCCAAACCTTTGGTTGTGCCTGAGGGCTATCTTCTGTATAGATTTCTTCTGCACCAAGAGCCTTTTGACTGTATTCTTCTGGACTACGCTTGAGGAAGATAAGTGCAATCATGGTTGCAACGAAGCAACATACCGCACCGACTACATAGCCCATGCGCCATCCGGAGCTTGCCATTACGTTAGATATAACGGTGCTGAATATTGCACCACCTACATTGCCACAAGCAAATACAATTCCCACCATAGTAGCACGGTTTTTAACAAACCAGTTATTCATCATCATTGCGCAAGGAACGTAGGTCAGCATGTTATAACCTAGGTTCCAAACACCGCTCATTATGACGAACTGCCATACCTGTGTACAGCGGCTCATCATATAATAGCCTCCACAAGTAATGACAGCAGCAATAAACATGAGCCACTTCATTTGACTGCGTTTTCCCTTGGACAGATATTGCACGAAAAATGCACTGACAAGAGCATTTACACTAGCTGCTGAGACACTGGTCAACGAGAACTTTGTGATACTAAAATTGAATTCTGCACAAATCGAATACATAAACAGGCCAGAGGTATAGGAGAGAAGTCCTCCCGGAAACAGCATAAGCAGTGCACAGCCGATAAACACCCAATAGCCTGAGAATCTTTTTTTGGAAGTTTCCATAATGTTCCCCCATTTTACTTAATTTCACTTACATAGTTACGCCGTAGTCACAAACAAGTAGCCCGACCGTTTATAGCCGAGGATTCGTCGCTGAGTAGGAATAGTGCAAGGTTTGCAACTTCTTTAGTCATGCATAACGGAGTGTCAGGAAAGGCGTATTCGGAGCATGTCTTGTGGTCGATTATTTAAAAAATATCGTTTCCATGCGTGTTGCAGCTCCTTTCAATATAAGCTTGGCTTTAGTAGTGGTCTAAGCGTATGGATCCTGTACACTTGGATCAACCTACTACTCCATCATGATATTGCTAAATAATTAACAAGCCAAATGACACCGTGTGCGGCAACTTTTATCAACAATCTTCTTGACTAGACTTGACAGTCAAGAAGATTCATTGACTGTCAAGTACCTCTGACCCGATGTGCTTGACTTTTGTTTGCCTGTGTTATACTTTTTAAAAAACTGTGAATAAGAGAGGAATCGGCTTATGACATTTGGGGAGACACTAAAGACGCTGCTTGATGTTTCGAACATAAAGCAGTCCCAGTTAGCAGATCATTTAGGATATGATGTTTCGTATATAAGCCGGTGGCTGAACGATTCAAAGCTACCGTCTGCAAAAAACAACAGAGAAATATTCGATCAAATAGCGGAGTATATCTCAAAAAATATTAATGAAAGTGAAAAAAATACCATTTGCAGTATGACCAAATGTGAACCTGGAGCATGCGATGCGGAACTTGCTGATGAGATTAGGGATATCCTTGAAAAAGCTTACGAAGTTCGCTCTTTACAACCAACGACGAAAAGCGTCAAACCTTCCTTTTTTGAATACAACAGCAATATCTCATGGATAACTGTATCAAGATCAATGATAAACAAAGCAATGGCGGATATTGCCGCAGAAAAGACTCGTAACTCCACCGAGAAAACGGCCAAAGTGTTCGTCGTATCGTCAGGGGAAGATTTTTCATATAGTGAATGCAGAGAATTTTGGGCACCAGTTATCGAAAATATGGCAAATGATGCAGTTGTGCATATAGACATGCTTGCTCCATTCACGGAGAATAAATATGCCTGTGGAATGATTCGAGACATGCTAGTGTATTTGTTTTCACTTGGTAGCAGAATAGAAATTGATTTCTACATGCGTCCAAACGATTATGATGAGAATTACAGCGTATGGATATGCAAAGACGCGCTTTGTGTTGAAGGATCATACGATCGATTTCTGCGGAAATATAAAACTTTTTTCACCAAAGATAAGCAAGTGGTATCTGAATACTATGGTTCGGCAATCGAGCTGTTACGTACGCGAACTTTGCTCACAGAACGCAGAAGCTTTGAAGAACTGTATAACAAAAAATATTTCCAAAACTTCATGCTCAACGGAAAGTTTACGGCTCTTTTCAATGCTATGCCAGCAATTCTCCTCAGCCCGGAACTTAAGGACGCTCTTTACGCAAAGTGTGAGTTTTCGAATATGTATTCTGAGATGTCGAAGTTTTTTGAGAAAATGCTTCAGTCATGGTCGGTGGTCGTATACCGTTCTGCTGTCATAGATTTCTTCTTTTACGGAAAGACATATCTTAATGGTCGGATAGTGTGCCTTGAAAAAAATCAAAGAACAATGCTACTTGAATTACTGCTAGAAGAGCTTGAAAGTGGACGTGGCAAGATGACCATACTGGAGGATTCAAATCCTATCATCAACAGAAATGATGTTGATTGTGCACTGTTCATGTGTAGCAGAAGTATGTTTGCACATCGATTTTCAAATAATGATTTAGCCCAAGAGAAGAGCAGTATAGTTACGATAAATGATTCCTCGGTTATTAATTGCTGCGAGGAGTTGTTCGAAAAAATTTATGGACTTCCAAATACGTTTGTTGTGCGTGATGGCGAAGTGGTAACTTTCCTACAGCAAGGTTTAAAGCTTATATATGAATAGCGAAGATGGTAAGTGTGACCACTATGCGGTCACACTTTTGAATAAAATCCCTAGATTGTTGTTTAGAAATCAGGTTAAATTTTGGACTGTAAGGCATAAATTTGAGAACAAGGCTATGCACGAAACTGAAAACCACCAGTCTAGCTGGTGGTTTGTTAGTTATTTTAGTAATAGTTCTAATAATTTATCTTTAGGTAGAGGCTTAGAGAAATAATATCCTTGTATCATATCTACGCCCCAACTGCTTAATAGTTTTACTTCTTCTTCTGTTTCTACACCTTCTGAGACAATATAATATCCCATACCTTGTAATACAGATACTATATTCTGATAGAAGGAAGATGTTCTAGAATCACTACAAATATTAAATAATAATGAACGGTCTAGTTTGATGACATAGAATGGAAGTTGTGTAACGGTGTTAAAGTTAGCATATCCTGATCCAAAATCATCTAAACAGAGTTTAATTCCTGCTTTAGTGAAGCCATCTATAGCGCTTGTTAATGCTGAGTTATATTCTGTTGCGACTGTTTCTGTGATTTCAAATTGGAAGTAAGAATGAGATAACTCATATTCATCAATAATACCAATGAAGTGATCACTACAATCAGGTCTTAATAAATCAATAGGGGATAAATTAAGCTTTACATTTGATATATGTTGCATGATTTCTTCATTTTCTTTAACAAATTTACATATACGATGAAATTGTAAATCTGTAATTTGTTCAATAATATGATTCTTTTCAGCAATTGTAATAAACAAATCTGGAGATATCCAACCAAGTTCAGGATGTTTTAATCTACTTAAAGCTTCTAAAGAAATATATTTTTTATCTTTTAATGAATATACAGGTTGATAATTTATTTCAAATAAATCTTCTTTAATTGCGATTTCTAGATATTGTTCTACTTTTTGGTTGTAATAGTAGTTACTTAAAGTTTGATCATCACTTTGTACGATTTCTATTCTTTCTGTTTGTTGTGATAATGAAAGTAAATACTCAGCATAATTTAATATTGAACCATCATCTTTAAGTTTTTCTGCTTTTAAAATACCACTAACTACAATAGGGGAATAAATATTTCCAATATTACTATTGATAGAAACAACTAAGTTATCTTTTATGCTATTTAAGAATGTTTCATATTCTTTTAATGAGAAAGCTAAAATGAGGAAACGTTTACCTGAAATATGATAAACTTGATCACCACAAATATTCTGTAATTCATCTGAAATAACTTGAATAAGCTCATTACCGCTTTGCATACCAGATACTTTATTAATATGATCTAGTCTACTGATATAAATCGTAATAACGTGGAATGATTTTTTATTTGCGATAAGCTCGTTAATCTTTTTAGATAAATATGGTTTGTCATATAATCCTGTTAAACTATCAATACTTGCGTGAGGATTATTGATTGCCGCAAATAATGCAAATATACCTAAACTTAAACCAAAACCTGTCATTAATAATGAATGATTCATTGCTTGGATAACTACACCACTTCCAGTAATAATAGCGATTTCTAATAATATTAATATCTTTTGTTTTCCAAATGATTTACGCCAAGCAACGATTAAGATAATCGCAATAAGAATATGGAATAAAGCACAATAGTACATTGCCATATACCATGGACCTTTTACGTAACCAAGGGAAGGATCAAAGTAAAATAATTTACCTGTAAAAGGATTAGTTAAGATGATACAAATCAAAAATATTGTAGGTATACCAGAAAATAACATATCTTTTACAGAAATAAAGCGATTGTTATGTAGTGTACATACATAACATATTAACGCAAAAGGTAATAATGCTTGAAATAAGTAAAAGATAGTTGTTGAAATCATACCACCATCACTAGTACTAGATGTAATTAGATAAGTGCTAATCATCTCAAAAGAAACATCTAATGTAGCTAAAACAACTAATGCGAAGAAAACTTTATTGTTTAAATCATCTGGTCTTTTTTGGACGGAAAAATGCCATAAAACAAGCAATAAAATTAACATGGACGCAATAAGAAAGTCTGTATTATATTCCATTTAATTCATTAACCATCCTTTCTATATTTTGATTTAAACTTGTATCCGCATTAGATTTCCAATCACTAATGGTTTTAATTGTTCCATCAGTATTTCTTAGGAAACTATAACCATAGTTAATGCGAATCATTTTATGTTTATCTGAACACATATTATTATAACGAGTAATTTCTGTTTCTAACGCTTCTTTATAAGAAATAATTTCTTTTTTAGGATTTAATATGATAACCGCAAACTCATCACCATCTATACGATAGCTTTCAATGATACCTTCACTAGAACTATCTACAGCTTTCTTAATACATCTACTTGTCGCAATGATTGTTTCATCACCAACATTTAAGCCATAGATATTATTCATTTCTTTTAATCCTTTTAAATCAATGAATATGAGTAATGCATCATCATATTTATTGGATAATACTTGTAATTCATCCATAAATTGATTAAATGCTTTTTTATTTTTTAATCCTGTTAAACGATCAATAACAGACATTTTTTCATAGATTGTTTGTTCTAAACGGAATTGGATGTCACTAGATACTTTATGAATTAGGCCATAGAACAATAAACTAATGTATAAAATGATACCAAATTGGAATATTGCATCATACCAATATATGCCAAGTAACCAATATAAAGCTAATGCAATAACACCACTTAGTCCTAATATACTAAATGCGTATAAACAAATATGAATTTGAGATTCATGAGATTTCTTATATTCTTTCCATAATATATAGGATGTATGAAATACACCTATAAATAGTAAAACATGAGTTATCGATAACATATAGATGAAATCGATATGGAATAATAAATAAATGATACCTTGTATAAATGCATTAGAATATAAAACAATAATCCAGAATATTGGTATTTTCTTATACTCTGTAGATACTGTATTTTGTACAAAGTGTAACATTGGTACAGACATTAACATAAATGCATAGAAAGATATAAGACTACCAACAGAAGTATTTGATCCATAGAGCTGATATAAACCAGAATCTGTCATACACCATAAACTACATGCAAATAAGAATAAACCGACATCTAAGAATCTTCTTTCATATATTCCTTTTGAATTCATATATGCATAAATGATCGTAGCGATAATCCCTAAATTTAACATTGCTAGCATCATTGCAATAGAAAAGAATGAATTCTGTAAGTGACTTCCTGTTATTTTACTAAGAGATCCTATAGTAGGTGCAGATAATGAAACTGTAGAATCTGTTATATTTGAATAAGTGACAGTGAGAGTACTATTTTCTATATTTGAAGGCAACTCAATATCTGCCCATAATTTACGTTTCATTTGATTATTTTTAGGAAAATAATTATCTACATATTGATATACAACATCATCATTAATTTTAATTTCTAAATTGTATTGAATATCATCAAAAGATAATATTTGATTTTCATTAGCTTCTTTTAAATCTGTATTGTATAAAACGATTTGACCGTTTTCATCTGGACTGATTGTACAAGGAAGTTGAATTAAAATATCTTTATCTCCTTGAACCAAGTGCCAACCTTCATTTAGAGATACGATTTTATCTTGTTCTCCATGATTGAATATATTAATTAAAACGAGTAAAAGAATGGATATACATATTAATGCAAATGCTTCTAGCTTTCCCCATTTCGTAGCTTTTTTCTTCATAAATCCCCTTATCTAAAATGTAACAAATATATTGTATCTTACATTCGAAAGGTTAGTATAAGCTAACCTTAATAAAAAATAAAGAAATTTACATAATTGTATTGACGATATATGAACATATGATAAACTATTCATATGAATAGAAAGGCATATGAGGAAGCTAGATGAAAAAACTAACAGAACATAAACCAATGAATGAAGATGAATTATGCAATCTTGCGGAATTATTCAAGATATTTGGTGATTCAACAAGAATCAAGATTCTCTATGATTTATTCGATGGCGAGAAAAGTGTAAGTGAAATCTGTGAAGATTTAGACATGAATCAATCTGCTATTTCTCATCAGTTGAAAATCCTAAAAGTATCGAAACTAGTTCGATCACATAGAAGTGGTAAAGCGATGATGTATGAATTGGATGATGAACATGTTAAGACAATTATCGCTATGGGTAAAGAACATATAGAAGAGTAGATACGATTGCTAGAAAAGAGGAAAAGGTATATGAAGAAGAAATTTAAATGTGACATTGATTGTGCAGCTTGTGCAGCAAAAGTAGAAGACGCTATTAAGAAAATTGATGGTGTTAGTGATGCTAAAGTAAACTTTATGATGCAAAAATTCACTCTAGAAGCAGATGATGCTCGTTTTGATGAAATCTTAAAAGAAGCAATTGAAACAGGAAAAAAGATTGAACCTGATTTTTCAGTAGAACTTTAAAACAAATAATCATACAGTTTTCTGTATGATGTTTTTATAGGAGATGAAATAATGGAGAATAAAAAAAATAAAGAGCTAAAGCAAGTTGTCATAGCGTTAGTTATTTTCTTTGCGCTCATGATACTAGATAAAACAGGTGTTTGTCCTGTGATATTCGAAAATAGATTATTTAGTTTTATTGCCTATTTAATTCCATATGGATTAAGTGGATGGAATGTTGTGAGAAAAGCATTATTAGGTATAAAGAACAGACAACCATTTGATGAATCATTCTTAATGTTTGTCGCTACAATTGGTGCTTTTGCGACAGGTGAAAATTCTGAAGCTTGTGCCGTAATGTTATTTTATCAAGTTGGTGAATTGTTCCAAAGCTATGCTGTTGGTAGATCTAGAGAATCTATTACACAACTTATGGATATTGTTCCAGAATTTGCAAATGTTGAAAGAAGTGATGGAACAATAGAAACAATTGATCCAGACGATGTAGAAGTTGGTGACATTTTAGTGATTAAACCGGGCGAAAAAATACCTGTAGATGGTGTTGTACGAAATGGGGAAAGCTTAGTGAATACTGCTGCTTTAACTGGTGAATCTGTACCTAGAACAGTAAGAAAAGGTGATGAAATCATTTCTGGTTGTATCAATGGTGAAGGATTATTAAAGGTTGAAGCCACAAAAGCATTTGAAGATTCAACAGTATCTAAGATATTAGAATTAGTTGAAAATGCTTCAGAAAAGAAATCAAAGACAGAAAACTTTATTACAAAGTTTGCTCGTTGGTATACACCAATTGTTGTATATGGTGCAGTTGCTTTAGCGATTATTCCTTCAATCATCACACGTGATCCATTCACTTGGATTTATAGAGCTTGTACATTCTTAGTTATTTCTTGCCCATGTGCTCTAGTTATTTCTATTCCTCTATCATTCTTTGGTGGAATTGGTGCAGCGAGTAGAAATGGCGTACTTGTTAAAGGATCAAACTACTTAGAACTAATGGCTGAATTAGATACAGTTGTATCAGATAAAACAGGTACATTAACAAAAGGTACATTTAATGTGACTGATGTTAAAACAGCTAGTGATGTAACAAAAGAAGAAGTATTACGTTACGCATCTCTTGCGGAAGGATTATCTACCCATCCTATCGCTAAATCTATTTATGAAGAATATAAGAAGGAAACAGGAGAAGAAATTAATACAAATCTCGTCACTAGTACGGAAAATGTTACAGGATCTGGTATTATCGCAACAGTAGAAAATCATAAAGTATATGTTGGTAATGAAAAACTCATGTTAGCTAATCATATTCAATATGAAGCAGTTGAAGATTTAAGTGCCACAATATCTTATGTAGCATTAGATGATAAATATCTTGGCGCAATATGCATTAAAGATGAAGTGAAATCTGAAGCTAAAGTTGCAATCGCTAACATGAAGAAAGAAAATGTAAACCAAGTTGTTATGCTTACAGGTGACCGTAAAGCAGTTGGTGAAGCAGTAGGCAAAGAACTAGGATTAGATAAAGTTTATACGGATCTTCTTCCTCAAGATAAAGTATCAAAAGTAGAAGAATTATTAAGTAATCTTGAAAAACAAGGTACAGAAAAGAAACGTAAACGTTTAGCATTTATTGGTGATGGTATCAATGATGCACCTGTGTTGAGTAGAGCAGATGTTGGTATAGCAATGGGGTCTATGGGAAGTGATGCGGCTATAGAAGCAGCAGATGTTGTCATCATGGATGATGATTTAACAAAGATTCCTACAACGATTAAGATTGCTAGAAAGACAGTGAAAATTGCAACACAGAATATTGTCTTTGCACTAGGTGTAAAACTTGCAATATTACTATTAGGAGCATTAGGTATAGCCAATATGTGGGCTGCAGTATTTGCAGATGTTGGTGTAGCTGTAATTTGTATACTAAATTCAATGCGTTTATTACGTTATAATGGATAAAAATAAAAATGGCATAGGTTGAGTTGTTATCAATCATGCCATTTTATTTGATATAAGTTAAATTAGAGTATTTCCTTTTACTAAATCATCCGCAAGTAAAAATGTCATATATAAAGGAATCGTTAAAATGTCATTTTCTGAATCATATCCATAATTGTTTGATGATATTTTGATGGCTGTAGCTTTTCCATTACACTTTCTAAAATCTTCAAGGGAATTTAGTTTCCCTTTATTTTTTTTGACGTCTATTGCAATTACTTTTGAATTGTTTTCTACAATAAATTCAAATTCATGTCCTTGTTTTCCAGTCCAATAGAAAAGTGGAATTTCTTTCGCAGCAAATTCATCAGCTACATATGATTCATAGAATACACCAGATAATGAGTTGCGATTATTTTTGACAAAGAAATCAGATTGCTTAACTTTTGCTTGATAAGTAAACATTCCTTCATCAGCTAGATATAATCTAAATAATCCTTCGTTTTCTAATTGAATAGGGATATTAACTTTTCCTGATACATTTCGTGAACGATATACTATGTGACTTAAATCTAACCATTCATAGGCATCAAAATAATCTCGATTACTTTTCCCTTTTTCCACTTGAGAAATTTTAAAGTTTTTATTTTCTTTATTTAACTGGGAAAAAATATTTAGGTAAATATTTCTCGTGCGTAATATTTGAGTATCCGAAATATTATATAAGTCCATATCGGCTAAATAGTTTTCATAGATTTCTTTTAATACATTACTAGCGTCTACATATGATTTTTCTTTAAGAAAAGTATCAACAGCTTCAGGCATACCACCAATAGCTAAAAATTCATGTAATGTATCCATAGCTAAATCATGTTCGTAAGGTAATAAAGAAGATTTGTTGTAATATGCTTTCTTGATTTGTTTTAGTAAATAAGGATTTGCATTTAATAAATACTCTTCAAAAGTTAATGGATATAAATTGATGGAATTAATTTTTCCGACAGGGTATAGTAAGTTATCTTTATTTTTAGAACGATTTAAGCTTAAACGAACCAATGATCCAGTAGCGATTACAGGTAATTCGTTATAATCTTGGCAATAATATTTTAATGATGTTAAAACAGGTAAACAATTTTGTGTTTCATCAAAGATTAATGGACATTGCTCGGATACTTTCTTTCCAAATTCTGCTTCAATAAAACGAAGATGTTGTTCAGGGTCGACAGTTGTTTTAAAGAAGTCACAAGCTCGATTGTTTTTTACTAAATCAATATAAACATAATCTTTAAAATTCTCATTCAAAAAGTTTTGTATTAATACTGTTTTCCCGACTTGGCGCGCACCCCAAATCACAAGTGGTTTCTTACGGGGATTATTCATCCATGTTTTTAATTCATCAGATTTAATTCTTTTTAAATCATATTTTGTTTGCTTCATATACGAATATTACAAGTTTTATGATGTTTTTTCAATACGGAATTACAAGTTTTATGACATTTTTATGACCAAAAATTACAAGTTTTAAGACTTTTTGAAAGTCTAATATTACATGTTTTATGATTTTTTTACATGGCAAGTGCACTAGTTATGTTTTTATTTTGAAAAAGCTCACTTCGTAAAAAATACATCTCTTTATATGCAGAGATTGATGTTTTTTGACTGCACCGTATGTGCAGTTTCAACATGAAAAGGAAGTGAGCTAATGTGGAGATGACATTAAGAGAGTTATGCAATAAAGTAGGTGTTAGTAGAAGAACAATTCAAAGATATGAAGTGTTTGGACTAATATCACCTAGTGGTAAAACAAATAGAGGATATCTTCTTTATGATGAAGTAGCATTAAATATCGCGAAAAGAATAAAAGAATATCAAGCATTTGGTTTTACTCTTAATGAAATAAAGAAGTTTGATAATATTAGCCATGAAGAAAGAAAAACAATATTACAAACAAAATTAGATATACTAAAAAGTAATAAAGAAAAGCTTCATGAAACAATTAAAGTATTAGAAAAAGAAATAGAACAATTATAAAGCAATCAATCTCTGCAACATTTTAGATGAACATAATATTATACTAACTAATCGAAAAGATAAGTTTACGCTTTTCCATAAAAAAACACATCGATTTATAACGGTTTTCCATAAAAATTGAGTGCAAAAAATTACGGTTTTCCAAAATTTATATTTTGATTCACCTACATATATAATTGTGCTAAAATGCTCTAAACTATAAGGAGGTACACATATTACAGGAGTAGGAGCTGATGCTGGTGGAAAGAATGAAATTGACGCTAGTGTATATGCAAAAGCAGATATTATCGTAAATGATTCTAAGTCACAATGTTTCTTAGATGGTGATACAAGTTTTGCTTTAAAAGCTCATGCGATTAAAGAAACAAAGGTGATTGAACTTGGTACACTAATTCACGAAGGAAAAGGTCGTGAAAATGATGAACAAATCACAGTTGTTGATTTAACAGGTATCGCTGTTCAAGATATTATTGCAGCAGAACTAGCTTGTTCAGTTTTAGCAGGAAATGAATAATTAGTTTGTTTCTTTTAAAGATACAGATTCATATAGGGTTCTAGTTTTTACAGTAGAATCCTTTTTTTGATATTCAGTATTAAGGAATGCAAGATAAGCACCAGGAGTAACTAGACCATTTAAATCAATTAAGTTTAATTCTTTAGAACGAATTAAATCATCTGCTAGATTTACACAGTTTGTTCCTGCAATAAAATATGTTTTAAATTTACCACTAGTAAACTTATACATTTCTGCATGTGTATTTTTGTATACACGTGATGCGTAATCATGAATATTAGAAACATCTTTTCCTTCTTTTTCATTTTCTGCATATAGACAAAGCCAAGGAACAGTTCTACTCATCATGTCCGCTATTCTTTTCTCAATGATGCTTTGTTCCTGCTCATTTAAGTCAATACCATAACTAATAATTACTTTATTTTCACCATGAGTGG
>CAVAZS010000063.1:0-13351 GCA_963593385.1 Lachnospiraceae bacterium
GAAATATACAACTTTTTTCTTCTAACACTTGTATATTTACGTAAATATGATATAATGATTATAGAAAGGAGGAACGGATGAGTAAAAATAAAAAGAAGAAACAAATCAAAAAAGAAAAATGGTCAAGAACAGATATTATCTCCCTAATGTCGTTTATCTTAGCCATAATTCAAACTTTGATTAGCATCTTCAAAGATTAGTAGTTTGGGAGACAATTTCTCCCACTACTCTTACATTATACTCATCTGTTAATGGTTATGACAACGAGAAAGAAAGTATTAGTATCAGCATTGTTCTTTGTGAGTGGAATGTTATTATCACTTGGAATTGTTAAAAACAGTATTCCAAATGTGATTAGTAGCATTTGTGGTGTTGTTATTGCTATTTGTTGTATGCAAGATGGAAAGCAAAAGTAAACAATACAAACAACAGAACACATGGATTAACGAACGATACGTAACGATTGGAACTAAAATGCCTAAAGAATTTGTTCAACAATTCAAAGATGCTTGCAAAGTATTAGGTGTATCTCAATCGGAAGTATTCAAAAAAGCCATGGAAAATACAATAAATTTGGTCAAAAAATAAAAGTTGTCCAAATTGTCCAAATGGTATGTGTTATTATGGTAGTGTGCAAGAGGTGGCATAAAAACCACCTTTTCCTAAAGAAATTGACAAGATTAAAAATAAAAGGTAAAGCAGGTATATCATGGATAAAACAATATACTATCTTGCATATGAAGATGGAAATATGGTTATAAAATCAGAACCGCATTCTATTTTAAAAAAATTTGATAAAGAGACTAAACAATGGGTTGAGGATGTAGAATTATCTAGAATTTATTTTGGTGATATGTCAACTATCCAAATTTCGGAAGGAAAAGCATACATTCTTACAGGTGGTTATTTATAAAGAACAATTAGCAATCTTTAACGAGATTGCTTTTTATATGCGATAAAGAAAGGAAAATTATGTGGGAAAGAACAGATAAAAACGAATTAGTAAACTTAAACAATATGATTCTTATATATGTAGAACAACGTGGAACAATTGATGATCCAGTTTATAGAATTGTTGGTAAAACTATTGCTAACAATATAATTATTCTTAGAGAATCAAAAGATAAGAAGAAAATAGATAAATGGTTTGCCAATATTAAAGGTAATCTATTACCAAATCAAAAAGAGAAAGTTAATTGATTATGGGTGTATGGAGAACTAAAAATGGTGGTCATTTTTATATTGAAGATGAAGATGACGTGCAAGAATTAACATTAGATGAAGCACTAATGGAAAGATATTCATATACTGATGTTAAAACATTAAAATTGAGTAAAAAGGAATATGGTTCTGTATATCATTCTATTAATAATAATTATTATTCAAAACATGCAAAGTCTAAAATTATAACTGAATATGTAGGTAACTATGTATATACGGCGGAGAATCATGGTTATAATAGCTATAGAATTATTAGAAAGAAGAAAATACTATGACAAATAGAGAATTGTTGCATGAAAAACTAAAAGAAATTAATCCATTAGTTGATTTGGCAATTGCTTGCGATGCATATCTAGATACAGAAGAAAAAGTTAATATCGTATTAAATGCAATCAACAATGGAGAATTAAAAACAAATGATGATGTTTGCTTTAAATTTTTAGAAATAGATTGTGGACATGATGTGAGGAAAAAATGATAGACAATTTTAAAGCAGTTTACAGAATTCTTTCATCATTAGAAAAACAAATGGATAAGCCATACGCAGATTCAATAGAATTTGATTATGAACAACTAGGAATATCTAAAGAGCGATGGATAAAGTATATTGAAATGATGCAAGACATTGGTTACATAAAAGGTTGTCACATATATAGAAATATGTATGATGATCCTGAATATGATATAAGCAACATACAGATAACTCTTAAAGGATTAGAATACCTTCAAGAAAACTCAATCATGCAAAGAATCTATAAAGCAACTAAGGGAATTAAAGAAATTATTGGTTAAAAAATAGCATTTTGTCCAAATTGTCCAAAATGTCCAAATCGTATGTGTTAATATGTTAGTACAAGAGGTGGGGAAAATACCACCTTTTTGTGTGGGAAAAATATAAATGCAGGAGCATGCAAGAGATGAAAACATTTAAACCAAAAAGAAATTGCTTATATGAAGAAATCCATAGGAAACCACCTGAATTTACAGATGGAGTTGCAAAGATTTACTTTGAGATTTCTTATCACGATTGGTGTGAATTAAAAGAGTCACAATTGCGTGCAGATCTACTTCAATATCTTGATAGTTTACAGCAACGCAACAAGATGCAGAACCATATGAAGGAATATAAATAGGGAAATCAGATGTTTTGCCTAAACACCTATTAATTAATCTGTCTCCTTCAAATAGCATGATGGAATTGTAACAAATAGATTCTAAAGAGAATTTGTATGTATCATTCCCCTGTGCAAAATCTATAGATGTTATTGAAATGGGCAGAGATGAATTGTTACTAATAGTCAATTTAAAAACAAGAAAATCTTCAACTGAAAAATGATTGATATTATCTATTTGAATATTTAGCTTCTTTTCTTTGGTAGAAGTAATAATTGAATAGACAGCAAAAGTCGCACTAAAAGCAGATGCGATAGATGTAAAAATTTGAAGTAATTTGTATGGATCCATATACGAATTATAACAAAAAAGTAAAACTAGTCAGCGTTTAGCTGGCTTTTATTATGAAAAGGATTAAATATGAGCAAAATGAGAATGCAAGAGTGGAAACTCCATAAATACAAAATAAAAAATAGAGCCACCGCACCTGCCCAACTGGTTAAGGATATTTGCCAGTCATTGGGGGCAGACCAGTACGCTCTATTTCTATATGAATATTAACATAACTGAAAAAATATTCAAGAAACATAGAGGTAAGACATAACATGAACCTATTCTTAAAAGATACGATACCAAAAACTAAATACTTCTTACAGATGCTGGAGGAAAACCTATAGCAAATATTGAGAACATCACCAATGCAAATGATGCACGAAGCTCGAGTGAAGCTCGAGAAAATGGCAAAAAAGGTGGTGTAGCAAGTGGCAAGGCTAGAAGAAATAAAAAGGAATTGCAGAAGATTGCTCAGTTAATGATAGATGTACCTATTACAGGTAGTAATAGAGAAAAATTAATTGAACAAGGCTTTCCTGAAGAAGCACTAAACAAACAATGGGCATTATATATAGCCGGATTAATGAATAGTGCTACAAAAGGGAATGAAAAAGCATTTGCCAAATTACAGGAATTAACTAATGAAGAAACAAATAAGTTCTTAGCAATGAAAGAGAAAGAGCTTAAGATCCGTGAAAGAGAAGTTGCTTTAAAAGAAAAAGAATTAGAAGCAAAACTCAATCAAGGAAGCGACAATGGTGTAATCATTGTTCATGATTTAAATGAAATAGATGAAGAAGATAGTTAAAATAAGTGAATTAATTATTCCAAAGTACTATGAAGAATACACTGATAAAAAGAGGACTCATCACATACTTAGTTCAGGAAGAGCAGGAACGAAGTCAAGCGAGGCATCAATCAAAGCAGTGGATAAGATAGTAAGTGAAGATGATTGTTCAGTTATCATCATTAGAAAATTCCACAACAAAATAAAGAAAACAGTCTATAAAGAAGTATTAAGAGCAATAAAAAGATTAGGACTTGAAAAGAAGGACTTTAAGATTACAACAGCTCCTATGGAGATTCGATACAAAAGGAATGGTAACACCATATACTTTACTGGATCGGATAGCATAGATGATACAAAAGGTATTATTGATGAAGCAAAACCAATAAAACTTGTCATTATCGATGAAGTAACAGAATTCTTTGATAAAGGCGAGGGAGAAGATGAACTAAGAAATATAGAAGCAACATTCATTAGAGGTAATAACGCTGACTTTACAATGTTGTACTTATTCAATCCACCAAGGAATCCAAAAGCACCAGTTAATGAATGGCGAGAAAAGATGATCCAAAGACCTGATGTTCTAGCAATTCATACAGATTACAGAGATGTACCTGTTGAATGGTTAGGAAAGAAGTTAGTTGAATCAGCTGAAATTGAAAAAGCAGCAGATGAAAAAATGTACAGATGGTTATGGCTTGGTGAAAGCGTAGGTATTGATGAAGTTATCTATTATATGTTTGATGAGCAAAAACATATGATGGATACATCAAGTAAGTTCAAAGATTTATCCATTATTGGTATTGGGATAGACTATGGTCAAATGAATGCAACAACATTCCAAGCATTTGGTGTATCATTCTTTGATAAAAAGATATATGGAATCAATGAATACTACCATAGTGGTAGAGAAACAATGCATCAAAGAAGTCCATCTCAATATGCACAAGATTTTAAAGAATTTGTACAAAGTATTGAAGACGAAACAGAAAAGAAAGTTGCATTTGCATATATAGATCCATCAGCTAGAGGATTATCAGAAGAAATAAAAAGAATATGTCCGCATATTCAAATGATTGGTGCTGATAACAACGTTAAGCTTGGTATTCAAAGAGTGTCCAAGCTTTTATCACATGGTGTATTGATATTCAATAACAGGCAAACACATCTTAAGGATGAGATGTATCAATACATGTACAACAAAGATTTGTTAGACAAAGGTCGTGAAGAACCAATTAAAGACCATGACCATTGTCTCGATGGAACAAGGTATGCCTGTATGGGATTTTGGAAGTATGTCAGCCAAATGCTTCCGTATATGAATGATAAGACAACCGAAGGGGGCAGAAATGAAAGAAAGTAATTATATAAGTGATGTACTTCAAAGATTAAAAGATTTAGGTTATACACCATTAGAACAAGAATATTACAACTATATTTATGAATGGCTAGAATGGTATAAAGGTAATGTAGAAGCATTCCATAAACATAAGATGTTTAATGGTATCAAGTTTTGCGATGATAATATTGCGAGTCTTGGTTTAGCTAAGATATTTGCTCAACATTGGGCATCACTATTATTCAATAACAAAACAGCTATCACAATGAACGAAGATGGTGATAGCCAAAATGTATTAGATGAATTATTGAATGAAACTAATTTCCGCCATTATTTCAAAAATACATTAGAAGTAACATTTGCTACAGGAACAGGAGCAACAACTGAATACTTAGAAAATGGTGAGATAAGAGTGAATCATATCTATGCACCAATGATTTTTCCATTAAAACAAGTAAATGGTGAAATCGTTGATTGTGCATTTGCATCTATTGATGGTAATGGTTATTACTTGAACATCCATCTAAGAAATAGTGATGGTAGTTATACAATCAAAAATGATTGGTTTACATCACCTAATCTAAAAGATAAAGCTAATATTGATGCAGAACAGAAAGATGATTATGTAAAAGAATATCAATCACCTGTAAAGCTATTCCAAATATATAAACCAAATCAAGTGAATGCAGTTGATTTATATTGCCCAATGGGAATGGCTATTACTGCTAATTGTATTGACCAATTCAAAACTGCTGATTATGCATATAGTACATTACAGAATGAATTTAAGTTAGGAAAGAAAAAGATATTCTTACCTATAAGCACTTTATCTTACAAGATAATTGTAGACCCAAATGGTCAACAACAAAGCATTCCTATATTTGATGAGAATCAAACAGAATACTATGCACTTCCATCAGATCCTGAAGATAGTAAGCAAATTACTGAATACAATCCAGCATTAAGAATTAGTGAACTAGAATCAGGTGTTCAATTAGCTATCAATCTTGCAGGTATCAAAGCTGGATTTGGTGAGAACCACTTTACATTCAAAGAAGGTGGTGTATATACAAATACGGCACAAGTATTTAGTTCCAATAGTGATTTAAGATATAACTTACTATTACATGAAGATATGCTATCAGCGAGTCTTAAAGAACTAGCGAGGGCATTATTCTACTTAAAGACAGGGCAAATATATGATGGTGAAATCACTATTGATTTTGATGATTCTATATTTGAAGATGAACAAGTTAAAAAGAACAATGCGATATTAGAACTAAACAATGGATTAATTGATAATGTTCAATATTACATTGATATCTATGGTATGACTGAGAAACAAGCCGTTGATTTTGCTAAGAAGATTCAAAAGCGAAAAGGTGAGTTAGAACAAACTGAAGAAGTAGTTCCTGATGAAGAAACAGATGAAGATGATAACGAATCAAACGATGATTCGAAAGGTAAAGAAGTAGACCAAAAAGAAACATCTAAAGATAAAGAAAAAGAAAGCTAGAGCAATCTAGCTTTTATTGTGGGGATTAATATGGATGAAGATATCATATTTATTACTAAGAATGGGAAAATTATTCCAATTAAAGCAGATTCTTTATATAGCGAAAGCAAGCGATGGGCAGAAACATTAACTTCTAAAGAAATACATGCAATAAGAAAATATACTAAAAATTCTTTGGAAACAGGTAAAGAAAAAAACAAGAATAAGTTTTATGCTGAATTGAATGAATATCTTAGGTTAAAACAAATAGGTATTGGCTTATACGATAAATTCTATGAAGATTATAGTTATATTATTTCAAATGGAATAAACAAATTTAACCTAAAAGAAAATATTGTGTGTTTTAGAGGTTCTAATCATGATGAGACAAATGACACACCAATTGGGAAAACATACAATTATGCTTCTTTTTATAGCACTTCTATAGATGAAGACATGGCATTTGATAAAAAATATGAATATACTATATATGTGCCTAAAGGTGCTAGATGTGCATTTGTACATAGCATTTCTAGATTCAAATATCAAAAGGAATTGTTGATTGATAAGGATACTAAATTTAAGGTTAAATCTAAAGACGGCTATAAAATTGAATTGGAGATAGTTTTATGACAGAAGAAGAAATAAATGTTCTTAGAGAAAAAGTTGCAAAAATGAGAAAAAGAAAACGTAAGCCTTTAACTGAAGAACAAGAAAAAGAAAAAAAAGACTTTCAAGAACGATGTGAGTCTCAATCATGGGGATTTACACCTATTAGCACTGCTGATAAAAAGTAGTGCTTTTATTATGAAATAAATGGAGATTTAAAATGTTAACAGATACAGAAATTAGTAATTTGCAAAATGAATTGTTAGATATTTACAACAAGATGGAAATAGAACTTATTGTATCTGTTGCTAAAAGGTTATCTAATTATGATTCAATTGATGGAACGCTAGAATGGCAATTACGAAAGCTAAGTGAACTCAATGTATTATCGAAAGATTTAATGAAGATAATACAAAAATACACCACTAAGAATAAACAAGCGGTTGAAAGAATGTTAAAAGAAGCAATGCTTGCAAATGTTGATAGAGATTATCTTAATGAAGCATTCAAAAAAGGTGTTGCAACTATTAACTATGATTCATTATCTAAATCACCTGTATTTAAGAGACTATTAAAAAACTCAATATATGACTTAAATAACAATCTAAGCATGATTAATACCATTGCCTTAGAATCAGCTAAAGAAACGTATACAAAAACATTAAATAGAGCATATGTAGAAGCAATGACAGGCACTTATTCATTAAGTGAAGCGGTTAAACGTGGCATTAAAGAAATGGCTAAGAATGGCTTTAAAGGTGCTACATATGAAAGTGGTAGGCAAATAGGAATTGAACCAGCAGTTAGACGTGATACTTTATCTGCTATTATCCACAATGTAAATGAATCGGCTATTGAATCAGCTAATCTAATGGGGACAAATTATGTCGAAGTATCACAACACTTAGGAGCTAGAACAAGTGAAAAATCTAAGATTGCTAATCATGCTGGATGGCAAGGAAAGATTTACCAGATAAATGGATCCAGTGAAGAATATGGGAATCTTGTTGAAGAAACAGGATATGGTGATATTGAAGGACTAGGTGGTGTAAATTGTAGGCATAGAATGTTTCCTATATTTCCTAATATAAGTGTTAAAAAGAAAGTTAAAGTTGATAAACAAAGGAATGCTGAAGTATATCAAGCAACGCAACGTTTAAGGGCATTAGAACGAGAATTTAGAGCAAATAAGAGAATATGGTATGCATCTAAAGAATCGGGCGATAAGGATGCTAAAAAGAAGTGTGAGAGCAAATCTCAAAAGATACTTGAACAAATAAAAGATATTGAAAATGAATACAAGGAAATTGGTTCTAATAGTTCAAGAACACTAGTATTAGAAGATATCAAAATAGAATAAAGCACTTGTCTAGCATAAAGACGTTAAAGAAATGCTTAATATTGGATAAAGGACAAGTGAAAACTTGTCTTTTATTATACATTCGCACTTCTAGGCACGTACTAGTAAGGGCAAGAAAGGGTATAGAAATGGAAAAAGACGAAGTAATCGAAAACGGAACTGAAGGAACAGAAGAAAACTTGGATAAGGGCAATGCTCAAGCACTTGATTCAAGTGATACTGGTGAATCAGCTTCATTCGAACAAATTATCAATCATCCTGATTATCAAAAGGAATATCGCAAAGCTATTGATAGAGAAATATCAAAAGCGATTAAGAGTTACCAAAAGAATCACGAAACAGACATTGAAAAATTAGTAAATGAAAAGGTATCTGCTCAAGTACGAGATGTTAAGTTCAATGCTAGTTTAAAAGAAAAGTTACGTGATGCAGGAGTTATTGATAATGTCGCATTCATGGCACATTTAGATTTAGACAAACTAAAAGAAAGCTATGAAGAAGGAACAGAGAGCTTCAAAGGGTTTGATGAGTTAATTGCTAATTCCAAACAGAAAATGCCTTATTTATTTAAACAAGAAGAACAAAAGGCAGTATCTACTGGTAAAGCATTAACAGGATTTGGTAATAACAAGAAAGCACCAACAACCTTATCGGAAGCACTACACGCTAAATACAAAATTTAAAAGGAGAAAGTAAAATGATTACATTAGCAGAAGCAAAAGCAACAATGGTTGATCCAGTCGACCAAATGGTAGTAGATGAATTTAGACGTTCATCTTATTTAATGGATACACTTCCATTCGCAAATGACGTAGCACCAGCTACAGGTGGTCAAACACTAGTTTATGGCTACACAAAATTAAAAACACCTTCTACTGCGTCATTACGTAAAATCAATGGTGAATATACAGCTGATGAAGCAGTACGTGAAAGAATGAATGCAGAACTAAAGATTATGGGTGGTAACTTTAAACTTGATAGAGTCATCATCAACACATCAGGTGCATTAGATGAATTAAACTTCCAAATCAAACAAAAAGTTAACGCTACAACAAACTTATTCCATTATTTAGTAATTAATGGTGATTCAAGCACTAACGAAGATGAATTTGATGGATTAAAGAAACTATTAAGTGGTTCATCTACTGAAAAAACTATCTCATTAGATGTTTCTACAAGTGCATTACTAGATACAAACTACAATGCATTACTTGATGAAGTGACAGAATTCATCTCTACATTAGCTGAAAAACCAACAGCATTATTAATGAACTCTAAAATGTTAACAAAGATGAAGAATGTAGCTCGTCGTGCTGGTTACTACTCAAGAAGTGAAGATGCATTTGGACGTACTGTTGATATGTGGGATAACATTCCTATGGTAGATATGAAACAATACTATGATCCAATTACAAAGAAGAGCATTGATGTTGTAGCTACTGGAGAAGATGGTACAACAGCTATTTATGCTATTTGTGCATCTCAAGATGGATTCCATGGAGTTTCTTTACAAGGTGAAAATGTTGTTGCATCTCACTTACCTGATATGACACAACCTGGCACAATCAAAGAAGGCGATGTTGAATTCGTTGGATGCGTTGCATTAAAGAACTCATTAAAAGCAGGCGTATTAAAAGGCATTAAAGTAGCTTAAGGAGTAGTTACATGTTCCCTACAATAGACTATAGCTTTTATACAGATACATATGGTGGTAGTTCGGTTGAGGAACAAGAATTTAATTCATATAGCAGAAAGGCACTTCAATTTATCAATGAATTGAGTGCCTCACGCTTGTTAGTTACAGAGTTAAGTGAAAATGATTTGTATTTAGTAAAGATGGCTGTATGTGCCTTGTGTGATTATGATAAAGCAGAAGATGAACGAATAGCTGATGTTAGTGTTTCATCAGAAACAGTGAATAATCATTCTAGAACATACAATACCAGTGCTAAATCTAAAACATATAACGAAGTATTGAAAGAACGGTTCCAAGCGGTTTACGGATACTTATTACCTACTAACTTACTTTATAGAGGAATATAACAATGTTTCCACATACTATAACGATTTACATTTATGACGAAGAAAAACAAGTATACACAAAGCAAATAGTAAAAGGAGTTTATTGGACAAATAGTGACAGTTCTACTATCTCACAATCTAGAAGTCACTCAGGGCAAGGAACAATTATCATTCCTAAAGCATTAATGGCTAGCGTTAATGTAGTGAATGGTTGTTATATTGCTAAAGGTGAACATGATGATATTTCTTCAATAAAAGACTTAGAAAACGTGCAATGTATACAAGTATCAAGTATTCAAGTAAATGATGCGGGGTGGGACGTTGACAATATCACAATAAGTGGAAGTTAAAGTTGATGTTTCAAGTGTCGTAAACGTATTAGAACAAGCAGAAAACATAACTCAAAATGGTGAAGCAATGCAATTCTTAACGAATGAAATTCTAAGACTTGCGGATGACTATACTCCTATGGATAGTGGTGTGCTTAAGAACACTGCTTTTATTAGTGGTATGGGAAATGAAATTGTTTATCCAACACCTTATGCAAACTATTTGTATCAAGGCTATTTAATGGTTGACCCTATTACGGGGAAAGGTGCATTTTATGATCCTAAAACAAATACATATTGGAGTAGACCTAACACACAAAAAGTTGTTACATCTACTCCTTTGCATTTTAAAGGTGAACCTCAACGAGGTGCTAAATGGATAAATAGAGTAATAGATGATAATAGTGAAGAATTAAGTAATGCTTTAAATGAGTATTTGAAAGGTAAATTATGAATATAGTTGAACGATTAAAAGATTACTTTAATACATACCCTGAGTTAGAAACGAAAACAATATTCGTTAATTTCCTAAAGGAAAAAGACTCATCATTTTCAATAGCTCCATTAGCTACTCAACCTGTAGTAACCACCAATATTGATGGTTCTTATGAAAAAAGATATGCATTTGCATTAATTGGAAGATTTGAGTATTCCAATGAAATACGAATGAATATTGAAAATAGTACATTCTTTGAAGAATTAGAAGAGTGGACTATTAGTAACAATGAAAACGAAGTATTGCCTGAACTAGATGAAGGTTATCAAGCATTATCAATTAGAGTTACATCTAATGGTTATTTGCTTGGTATATCTCCTGATGGTAGAACAGGACAATACCAAATTAACTTTGAATTAATTTACGAAAAGGAGAATTAAAAGATGGCAGACGTAAAAGCAATCAAAAGAAGTAAATTTGCTGAATTCTTAAATACAACACCAGGTTCTACTCCTACATGGGCAAGAATTGGTAAAGGTGTATCAGAGAACACAATCTCATATAACGCAAATGTTGTAACAGAAACATTTATTCATGAAGACAATGCTTCAAACAGTGTTGATTCATATGCACCACAAATTCCTGTTACACAATATGCATATAAAGGTGATGCAGTATTTGATTTTGTGGACAAATTAAGAAAGAAAAGAGCAACAGGTTCAGAATGCGAAACACAATTACTTATGGTTTACATCTATGATACAGAAGATGATAAGACATATGTTGCTGAAAGAAATGAAGTTGCAATCCAAGTTGATACATATGGTGGAACAGGTGGGGAAAGAAACCAAATTGGATATAATATCCTATTCAATGGTGATCCAACTACTGGTTCTGCAACTATCACTGATGGAACACCAACATTTACAGCTGATTAATTAAAAGGAGTTAGAGAATGAATAAAATTAGAATTGAAAATACAGAGATAGTCCAAGTTGAGATTAATGATTCGGGGTTCATTATTGAATTAAACCCACTTGATATGGACTTTCCATTAAAAGTAGAGAAAGCATCTAATGATATGACTAAGTTATTAGACCATCTAAAACAAGAATTACTTGTTATTGATAAACGAGAAGATGTTCAAGATGGTTTATTATCTAGAAATACCAAAGATAAACTTCTAAAGTATAAGAAATATAACGAGGATTGCGGAAAAGTGGTTGATGAACTATTTGGTGAAGGAACAACGAAAGCGACATTTGGAAATAAAAACTATCTTGGTATGTACAATGATTTATTTGATTCTCTAACTCCAATTATTAAAGAAGTGTATGGTAATCCTGAAAACTTATTAGACCGTATTAAGAATAAGTACGCTAAAGAAGATAGCGAAATACTTAAATAATGCGTAAGTATCCTACTAAAGTAGAAGTTGATGGAAAAATCATACAATTAGATACTAGTTTTAGAACTGCTTTAAGATGTATGGAAGTAATGGAAGATGATAACATTGGTGATGAAGAAAGAGCCTTAGCTATCATCTATCTTCTTACTGATGACATTCCTAAAGTGGATCTAAACAAGCTGTTAACTGTGCTTACAAAGTACCTTCAATGTGGTGAAGATAATTCAAGAAAAGTGGCAACACAAAAAGATATGGATTTTGAACAAGATGAGAAGTTTATAATCTCATCTTTTATGTTTGATTATGGTATCGATTTGAATAAAGAAGACATGCATTGGTGGAGATTTGTTGATTTGCTAAATGGTTTATCTAGTGACTGTATCTTATCTCGTGTAAGAGATATTAGAACCATGGATCTAAGTATTTATAAAGATGCAAAAACAAGAGAAAGAATCCTAAAAGCAAGGCAACAAGTTGCTTTAAAGATTAAGCATAAGGAAACAGAAGAAGAAAAGGAACATCTAGCTAAGTTTGAAGCACATTTTAATAATTCAAATAAGTTAGATGACGATGATTATTTATTAGAGGAGGAGTAAGATGGCAGAGCCATTAAAAATAACAATTACTAGTGACTCCTCGGAGTTAAGAAGTGATATAGATAAAACACTCAAAAAAATGAGTGAAATATCAAATAAATCAAAAGACATTCAAAATAAATTAAATGCTAGAGGTGCTGATGATTTTGCAAAAACATTGTCTAGTGCATTAGATGATGTGAATAAAAAACTTGAAAAAGCAAATGATAACTTATTAAATTCTGAAGAAAAGTTTAATGATGCATCTGCTAAATCTCATGAATTATTCCAAAATGGTGCGTATTATGATTCATTAAATAAAGC